>JACQAR010000086.1 GCA_016194825.1 Chlamydiia bacterium | reverse complement strand
GACTGAAACTTTTTATTCGGATAGGTTCGTAGACCGGCGTAGAGGTGACATTACAACTTTGGCGTTACAACTAGAGATAAGTGCTTGCTACAACATTGCAAATTCATATAGAATCTTGCCCGAATTAAATAAGGAGGACTTGTTATGGCAGCACCTGTAGATCCTAGAGGCAGAGGCCTTATATTGACATTATCCAATCTTGAAGCACTTGATCGGCTGTTCCCAAGTCGCAACAAAGACCAACCTGTTATTGATGAAGCGTTGGCAAAACTGCGGCAACAACAAAACCAGATCCGTGCCATGACTGATGACGCATTGTCAACACGACGGCAAAAGATCGAAAACTGTGTTGCCCAAGCGTTGACAGAAGAGAAACAACAGCAACAAAAATCAGAAAACCCTAGTGATCAATCGGCAAGAATCGAACCGGAAAGCGTCCAACAATTGGAAGCGCTTCTTACGGATGAGCCGACATCACGTCTATCAGAGCTAGTACTTACGCTCGATCTTCAGGCGTTGAATGCTGCTTTGGACAAGCATATACAACACCTTTATGACAGTGGCAATTCGACCCTTTTAGATGGCAGTGGCGGGGGCTATTAGATGGCGATGGGGACTATCTATAGAAAGACGGTTCGCCAAACAAATCTCGTCCTGGCTCACGACACGAGCACGCAGTTGCGAGTGCATGAGCCAGCCCTTCGACTCAGATCGCAAAGCAAAATCGTAGCGCAGGAGAGCCTCTCTTAGAGGCGATGGAGGGTTGTGCTTTGCACACCCTTCCGACGAGCACACGATTTGGCGAAGCGAGATGAGTCGCAAGGGGCCAGCGGGGGGCAACCCCGACTGCCTATTCAGCAAACAACCTTGTTCAGCCCCCCCACTCATAACTTATGTAGAGTTTGCAAGAAATGGACGGATAGAACATGTTGCGGGCATGATGACGGTGCTTTTCCAGTTCCTCGAATCGCTCAATAATTTCTTGTGGGGATACCTCGCGTTCGTTCTCATCATGGTCTTGGGGGGATATTTTTCCTTCCGCTCCCGCTTTTTCCAGATCCGCCGATTCGGAGCGGTCTGGAAAACCTTTTTTCGCTTTTTGCTCAAAAAGGAAAAAAAATCGCAGTACGGCATACATCCGCTGAAGGCCTTTTTCGCAGCAATCGGCGGCTGCATTGGGATCGGCAACGTGGTCGGCATCTGCACCGCGATCCAGATCGGTGTACCAGGAGCCCTATTTTGGACATGGGTCGGCGGTCTGGCAGGAATGCTGATCCAATATGCAGAAGTGTATCTCGGCATGCGCTACCGGATCAAAAACAAAGAAAAAAGCTATGACGGCGGGCCGATGTATTTTTTGCCGATCGCCTACAAAATGCGCTGGATCGCTCCAGTCATTGCCGTGCTTCTTTGCATTTATGGCGTTGAGATCTTCATGTTCAATGTGATAGCCGACAGTATGTCGGTCAATTGGGATTTGCCAACGGAATGGGTAGTCCTCTTTTTACTGATTGCAACTGTTGGCGTAGCACTGGGTGGCATCAATCGGGTGGGCGAAGTGTGCAGCGCGATCATTCCGCTTTTCATTGTCCTCTATTTGGGAATGGGGATCTACGTCATTGTGCTGCATTTTGCTGACATCCCGTACATCATTTGGTCTGTGCTCCAAGGTGCCTTCACTGCTCAAGCCGCTCAAGGAGGCTTTGCGGGGAGCACCATCATGCTCACGATCTCCATGGGATTATCTAGAGGAGCGTATTCGGGCGATATCGGCATTGGCTACAATGCGGTGATCCATGCAGAGAGTTCCACGAAAAGATTCGAACGGCAAGCCTCGCTGACCATCATCGGAATTTTCATCGACACATTTGTGATCTGCACACTGAGCCTGTTCATCGTATTGGCCACCGGTTATTGGAATATGGAGGCCGATCCCTCGCTCATGGTGCAAAGAGGCTTGAGTCTTTATTTCCCCTACATGCACCTCTTCATGCCCTTTTTCCTGTTTCTTCTTGGCTATACGACGCTTCTCGCCTATTTCGTGGTGGGAGTCAAATGCGCCAAATTCTTAAACCCCAAGTGGGGACCCATCCTCTATTACACGTATGCGATCATTTCCCTTCCCCTCTTCGCCTTTGTTGAATCGGCGCAAGCCTTTTTGATCATGTCGCTTTCGGGGGCGTTGCTGCTCCTTTTCAATCTGTTTGGGATGTTCCTATTGCGCAAAGAGGTGAAGTTTGGCCTCGATGAGTCTATACCCAAATAAACTCAAAAGTTGGGTTGCTTCGCCGCCGTTTCACTGCCCCAAGGGGTCCCCGAACAACGCCTCGTTGTTTGGGTGGGGATTCAAATCTGAAGAGCCGGCATTGCCAAACTCCCAGCTTTTGAATTCACTTGGGTATTCCCCTTCGCAATCTCGTTCCGGTAACACCTAAAGCAGGCGGGGCAATATTTTTCCTCGGCGCCCAATTCGATGTTAGGGCCTGCATCAACAGCCAAACCATTGACGTACTTGAGATTGAGGATCGATTTTCGATTGCAGAAGTGGCACGTTGCCTTGACCTCTTCGATCGAGTCGGCCAGCTCCATCAGTCTTTGTGACCCTTCAAAAAGGCGCGACTTGAAATTGGTCCTCAAGCCATAGCAGATCACGGGAATGTCATAGTCGAGAGTAATCTCCCGCAAAATCTCGATGACCTTCGCACTCAAAAACTGCGCCTCATCGATCAAGATACACGAAACTCCTTCATAGGAGATATCTCGGAGCGAATTTTCATCGAGAATCAAGACATCGGCTTCCATCCCAAGCCCTGCGCGCGATTTGATGAGTCCTTTCCCAAATCGCGTATCGAGATCGGGTTTCATCAGCAGGATCTTTTTTCCCTGCTGGCGGTAGTTGTGGGCAACAGCGAGCAAGTTGAGTGTTTTAGCGCTCCCCACTGTCCCATGTCTGAAATAAAGTTTTGCCATCCCTCTAGAATAGGGCGAGAGGAGATTTTGACTCAAGAAGAAGAAAAAATGGCTTGACTTCCTAAAAATGCTATGCAAAATGATGGGTATGTACCAAAGATTGCTTAAACCTGTCGAGACGTCTCAGAGCTTTTTCCTCTTTGGACCAAGAGGAACTGGCAAGACAATGTTAATTAAGTCCTTTTACCCTAAAGCCTTATATATTGATCTTCTCGAAGCCAGGCTGTATACCAACCTTTTAGCCCAGCCCGGACTGCTCGAAACCCTCATCCCTCCCTCCTTTGCAGATTGGATCATCATTGATGAAATCCAAAGAGTCCCCGACCTTCTCAACGAAGTACACCGTTTGATTGAGTCAAAGGGATACCGCTTTATTTTGACCGGCTCGAGCGCCCGAAGCTTAAGGCGGCAAAGAGCGAATCTATTAGGCGGAAGAGCCCGAATGGAGCGGATGCATCCGCTGACCGCTGTGGAACTGGGCAAGGATTTTCAGCTGGCTCGAGCTATTCAAAACGGATTGATGCCCTATGTGTGGGATACAGAGGGCAACGCTCAAGCGTATCTGGATGGGTACGTAGAAGTGTATCTCCAACAGGAGATTGCGCAAGAAGGCATTGTACGGCAATTGGGGGACTTTGCCCGCTTTTTAAAGATCGCTTCGTTATCTCAGGGACAGCCTGTGAATTTAGCCAATATCTCCAGAGAAGTGGCATTGCCGCGCGATCGAGTGGCCGGTTATTTTCAGATTGTCGAGGATCTCTTGATCGCGATTCAGCTTCCTCCTTTTACTCGCAGAGCGGAAAGAAGATTGGTGATGCATCCTAAGTTTTATTTCTTTGACACAGGCCTTTTTCGAACTCTTAGACCAAAAGGTCCTTTAGACAGCGAAGAAGAAATCGATGGCCCTGCTTTAGAAACGCTTGTTTTACAAAACTTCCGTGCCGTCAATGATAGTCTGCATCTAGATTACGAGCTCTATTTTTGGCGAACATCGTCTGGATTAGAAATCGATTTTATTCTCTATGGTCCGAAAGGGTTTTTTGCAATTGAAATCAAGCGTTCGCATTCTATTTCTCGCAAAGATCTTACGGCGTTACACGCATTCAAAAAGGACTATCCCGAGGCTACTGCTTGGATCGTTTATGGAGGAGATAAATGGCAATACATCGACTCAGTCACTACTATCCCCTTGGAGGAATTTCTTAAATCTTTGCCGGAATTTCTCACAGGCTCTTTGCCCGTACCAACAAAAGAGCGATGAGCGCAAAACCGATCGCGCTGACCATCGGGAATGTCAGGAAACCAAAAAGATAAAATACGCCATTGGTACAAGGATGGTTTTCTCCGCAAAGGCCTCTATGCAGCAAAAACGGATAATAAGAACCCAGTACTTGATACACGGCGATAAGACATCCAATCACAGCAAAAGGCAGGCCGTAGATCGCGATGTTCTTATCGCCTCGGTAGATCCCCATCCCGAGTAAAAGCACTAAGGGGAAAAGAGCCATCCTCTGGTACCAGCAGAGGGGACAGGGCTCAATGTGGAGAAACGTCCGGAAGTAAACGCTCAGCGTAGTGCCGAGGATGGCGAGGATCCATGCGATAAAAATACGGTATTTGTTCATAAGTTCTTTTCAATCTGCGTTTGGATGGGTTCAAAGGAGCGTACGGAAGTGCGAACGCCATTGATGTACAGAGCGGGAGTGCCGAAGAGATTCCCCATGATCCCCTTGGCCCAATCCATATTCTGGTCGATCTCAGCAAAGTAACAGCCGCTCTGGATACAAGAGTCGAGCGCTGCGACATCAATTCTTCCCACTTCTTTGGCCAGTTGGATCAACATTTCCGGGGCCAGGCTTTTATCAGCTGTAAAACGAAACAACTCATGCAGGTAAGAGAAAAACCGGCCATGATTTTGTCGATAGACAGTCCAGGCAGCATTCGCTCTGATTTTCGAGTCTTCGAGAAAAGCGACCAAGACTGTGGAAAAGCGCACTTTTCCTGTGGCAATGTACTGCTCGGCAATCTTGGGGAAAATTTCTTGGTCAAAATGTTTACAGGCGGTGCAGCGCAAATCAGCAATGAGGACGAGCTCTACTTTGGCCTCCATGTTCCCAATTGTGGGAAAACTACTGGTGGAGATAGAGACTGGTTGAGAAGAGGTTTTCAGGCTCATGAGGGCAATCGCACCGATGCCTGCTGCAGAAATAACGCTCACAACCCATACCAGGATCTTTCTTTTCTCCATGAATTCAAGCAATACCTGGAAGGGAAAATTTAGTAAATGGCGAGCTGGGTCTCATCGACAACTTTCGAAATATAGAAAGCGCGAAGGTTGCGGAAATGGTAGAAGCGACTGGTGTGCAGGTTCCCAGTAACCGCATCCAAAATAAGGGCCAATAGCCACACGATAGAAGCAAGTGCTGTACCAACCAAGCTCCCTAGCTTGACATACCAAGCCGCATCGAGCAAATAACGCTCTGGCAACAGGTCGGCAAGAGCCGGGTGTTGTCGGATATGACGGAAATATTTGAAGCCGCCTTGATCACGTGCTAGTTCTGTCACTTTTTCAGCTCTTCTGAAGGCCGAAGCAATGCTCTCTTTGAAGGGGGCAATATCGCTGCCTGGGATTTTCTCATGCACAATGTGATGAATGGCAAAGCGCCCTTTTTCATCTTTGGGGATCGCTTTCATTCCTCTCCCCTTCAGCCACTGGTCCATCGCCACTTGGATGGCCCCGGCTACGTTGGCTCGATCTAAGCTGCTTAAGCAGTGGAAAATCATCTTGATGCCGAGGAGTTTGCACAGGAATATCCGGATCATGACCTCTTCCCACGGCTTGTATTTGCCTGCCGCGGCCTCAGCCAAGAGCTCTTGCGTGTTTTTGAGGAGTGTTTTCTGAGTAGGGTCTTGGATCTGCACCAACTTTTTCTCGACAAGAGAGAATAGATACGCATCAGCTTCTTGGCTGATTGAGCGGGCTCTGCTCTCGCCGCTGAGAGCTGCTGGCAAAATCGTCTCTACGCGTGATTTCGCATCAAACTGCACGGAGGCCACAGGAATAGGATCTAAGATCACGCGGTGGACAGTCTTGGTGTCTTTGGCGTCTTGGATGGAAAGTCCTCCTCGACGAGAGAGTGCAACGAGATCGTTTAATAGTTCGATTTCTTCTGTGAGCAATTTTCCCTGTTTACATTGAGTATGTAAAAGGGCATGCACAGCCACGTGGAGGCGGAATGTTTCACCTTCTTTCTCAATGCCCACTTGATCGCTGTGGTAAAGCGCGTTGAAGACGAAATCGATCATCGTCTTCGCTTTTTTCAACCGGCGCGTGATGCGCGGATCGGTGTCATATACTGTGTACTTCGCTGAATCGGGCCCCTGCGCATCCATGCGCCCTAAAAAGCAGTGGTAATTCCCCTCTTCATTTTCAAAGCCGCGCATCAGGTGTACCTGATCTGAGACACGGTGGAATGAAGAGTTGATGGCGCGATCGACTGTACGGATATCGCTCGGATCGCCATCTTCATGGAATTGGAGTCCTTTCAAAGAGCTATTGCGGGCAAACCGCTCGGTCACAGAGAAGGGACCTTGATATTTGTCGTAGTAGTGACGAATGGCTTCACACGGCTCATACTTTTGGCGCAAATCATCTCGCGGATCGAGGCTTAAAGAGGTGCCTTGGAGTGTTTCCTTCACCTTTTTGTTTCTAGGATCGTAGCTTTTACCCCTTAGGGAGTACAGCTCTTGCACATGGTCGCGGATGAACTGAGAGCGAGAGACCACCTCTTTTTGCGTCTTGCGGACGGGGGAAAATACCCCCTCAAGAAAATGGCGGGCGGGGTCCCAGGAAATGGTGGTTTTCCCGTGTTTGGGATCGTCAATGGGCCTATTGTGCTGCAGCTGGGGCTTCGGGATCTGTAATGCAATGGGCTTTAGCTTGGAAATAAAAGAATTTCTTGTCTCGATAGCGCTACCATCTGCTGCCGTTACCTTTTTGTCGCTCAGAGACACCATTTCCAGATTAGGCTTTATCCTTTGAGCCTCAATAAGTTGCTTCTTAATTACCGCTAAAGCTTTCTTTGCCGATGCGGCCGTGATGTCTCGATCCCAATGCAATACCGCGCGGTATTGGATATTGTTTAAAGAAACGATACCTAATTTAGTTTTAATTACAGACATGAGTTATATTATATCAAAGTTTCGCTTAAAAAGCATTTATAAATATTATTTGAAAGTGAAGAACTTTTCTTGACCTATACGGAGGATTGTCCTATTCTCAAGTCTACTGCAAATGGAACCCAAGGTTTATTCCCTTTCTGAACATCAGATCGCTCCTGATCAAATTGACACGCACGCTTTCTACGTAATCCAAAAATTGAAAGAAGCAGGACATAAAGCCTACTTGGTAGGCGGTGGGGTACGTGATCTTCTCTTGCAGCAAAAGCCCAAAGATTTTGACGTTTCTACTTCGGCCAAACCAGAAGAAATCCGAGGCATTTTCCGCAACGCCATCCTGATTGGAAGGCGGTTTCGGCTCGCCCATGTCCGCTTTGGCCGCAAGGTGATTGAGGTATCCACCTTCCGCTCGGGAGATACGGAAACGGCCGACCTCATTGTCCGAGACAATGAATGGGGCACTGAAGAACAAGATGTCTTGCGGCGCGACTTTACCATCAACGGCCTCTTTTACGATCCAGAAAGCCAAGAAATCATCGACTATGTAGATGGCTATCTCGATTTAGAAAAACGACTATTGAGGACGATCGGACAACCCGAAGCGCGATTCATCCAAGATCCGGTCCGGATGATCCGGTTGATCAAATTCTGCGCTCGCTTCCAATTTGAGATTGACGCACCCACTTTCCAAGCGCTCTTGAACTGCAAAGGCGATATTTTGAACAGCTCTTCTGCCCGGGTCTTTGAAGAGTTGCTCCGGATGTTGGAATCGGGCGCCTCTCGTCCTTTTTTCCATCTGCTCCAGGAATATGGGCTATTGCAGCCGCTCTTGCCCAATTTAGCAGAAGCGCTCCAAGAAAAAGAGATCGCAGAGCCCACGTTTCGCCTTCTCGAAGAGACCGATGCAGAAATGAAAAAACAGCTCGGTCAGCCGCTTGATCGCGCCCTTTTGCTATCGGTGCTCCTCTTCCCCTTGTTTGAGATCATCATCCAGCACAAATCGAGTCGCCAGCCTCTACATCTGGGCCAAATTGCGGAACTCTCTCACCAACTCCTCGACGAGGTATTTTCTCCTTTCTTTCAACTCCCCCGCAGAATGCGCGCGATTCTTTCGCTGATCCTCACAGCGCAATTTCGGATCTTGCCATTAGAATCGCGCGGGCAGAAAAAGTTGCGAGCGCCTCTAGATCCCATATTCTCAATGGCTCTGCACCTGTTCAAATGGCGCGCGGCGGTGCAACCCGAGCTCTTGCCTACGTATACCGATTGGACCGAAGCGATGTACCAGGGCGCCGAATCTCCTGCACCGCTTCCTCCGCGCCGACGACGGCGTAGAAGGAGAAGGTCGTAGCGTGTCGGATGTAGTGTGCCTTTCTGCTGCACCGGGCATTCAGCTATTTCATAAAGGCCCTGCTCTTGATCATGGCCCTCTTCCCTCCTTTTTTTACTTTGCGCTATCAGGACCCGATTCTCTCACCCTCGACCCCTTCAACCAACCGGTGCAGTTTTTGCAAAACCGGATGATCCGCATTTTTTCCATGACACTTCCGGCACATGAAAGTCCTTTATCTCCGAAAGATGCGCTCCGTGTCTGGGCAGAAGAATATGCGCAAGGGAAAGACCCTCTTGGCACGTTTTTGGATCAAGCCGAGATCGCCGTCGACTACGCGATCCAACAGCGCTTTGTCGATCCTGAAAAAATGGCCATCGGCGGTCTTTCTCGAGGCGGCTTCATCGCTTGCCACATAGCTGCGAGACGAGAGGTGTTTCGCTCCATTGTCGCCTTTGCTCCTTTGACGCAACTGCACCATGCGCAAGAATTTCATGCGCTGCGCTCTCATCCTGCAGTATTGAACTTGAGCTTGGACACACTGAGCAAGCGCCTAGTCCATCGGAGGATCCGGATGTACATCGGTAATGACGATCGCAAAGTCGGCACAGAGACCTGTTTTGCATTTGCCATGTCCGTGGTTGCCGCGGCAGAAAAGCAAAAAGTGCGCCAGCCACAAGTAGAGCTCTTCATCACCCCCTCCATTGGTCATCAAGGGCACGGCACGTCTGTTGCCACTTTCCAGCAAGGAGCCGAATGGATTGCCACGAACCTATCCCAGTAAAAAGTTTCACATGTCTGCAATAGATCTCTTTGTCTCTGCAGGTGAAGTAAGCGGCGATCTGCAAGGAGCAAGT
>JACQAR010000090.1 GCA_016194825.1 Chlamydiia bacterium | reverse complement strand
ATGCCCTTCTTGAGATCTTTTTGTCCTCCCACGTAGTCAAGAATTTGCTCTTTGAGAGGGTCATAAAACATCCCGTTGATAGTAAAATCGCGCCGTTGGGCATCTTCTTCGGCAGTGCAAAAGGCAATACGAGAGGGGCGTCTGCCATCGTGGTAGTCGAGATCTTGGCGGAATGTTGCCACTTCATATTGTCGATGGTCGATGAGGACGAGGATGATGCCAAACGAGATGCCGATGGGCACTGTGCGAGGAAACAGGGCCTGGATCGTCTCCGGTGGAGCATTGGTGGCAATATCGATGTCGTCTGAGGGGTGATTGAGAAGAAAGTCGCGCACCCAACCACCGGCATAGTAGGCGATAAAGCCCGCTTTGGTCAGCGTCTCGACAATCGTTCTGGCCTGTGGATGCTCTTCCATCAAAATACCGCTGTGGTGCTAAAGCCGTACGCGAATTCATTGGCGACGCGCCGCTCGAAATTGAGGTGTAAGCGCCCGGTAATCGAGAGGGTCAGACCATAGAAAAGACCCCACTTTCTCTCGTTGTAGTAGTCAATAGCACTGATGTCTGGGCCAGAATGGACGTGGAGATGGGAGTGGAGATAGAGCGCTCCTACATAGGGCGTGACAAAGTAGAATTTGGAGGCGAGAGCTCCCGCAATCTGCCACTCTCGCAGTCGAAAGGGCTGTTTGTTCATGTCGAGTTCGAGATTGAGCCGGTTGAGGAATTTGAAGAAGGACTTCGGTGATGAGGGAATCGTAAAATAGGCAACATCAGTGCAGAAATAGGTTTTTCCCCACTGCAGCAAGACGATTTTAGCGCCAGTGCCCCAAGAAAATTGGTAGGTGCCGTGGAAATTGACGAGAAAATCTTGGGAATTGATAGGGTTGGCGTTTTGTTTCGAGCCGCCTGCCGTGCCGTAGAGCTCAATTCTTTCCAACAAAATGAGTGAAGCAGAGGCGTTTTGCGTGTGGATCGAGAACTTGCGAAACTTGGGATCGGCTGCCGGATTGCCGTCCGAAAGGACGTAGCGCTTATTCTCGACATAGTCCAAAATGTAGCCAGTGGTCCCTTTGAAAAAGGGGTTTTGCATGCTGAAAATGCCGGTGTTCATGATCGCAGCGGAGGCAGGGTTGCCTACATAGGCGGCATGAAGCGAGGAAAGGGTGAATAAAAAAATCCAAAGTCGCATGTTGTTGTCATCTTCTGTTATAAAGATATTCGATGCAAAGAAAAATAGCCCGACTTTCTGAAGAAGTCATCAACCAAATTGCAGCAGGAGAAGTGGTAGAAAATCCCGCTTCTGTGATCAAAGAGCTTTTGGAAAACAGTCTCGATGCAGGAGCGCGTCATCTGCACATTGCCATTGAACGTGGAGGATTGGACCGAATTCGGATTGAGGATGACGGTTGTGGAATGGATCGAGAAGATGCTCTTTTGAGTTTGGAGCGGCACGCGACTTCTAAAATCCGCACGGGGGAGGATCTGATGCACCTTTTCACGATGGGTTTTCGTGGAGAGGCTCTTGCAGCGATTGCTTCCATTTCTCAGTTTCAGATGACGAGCGCAACGGAACATGGCGAAGGGACAAAGATCCAGGCCTCTACTGGCAAAATTATGCAGGTAGAACCGGTCGCCAGAAACCGCGGCACCACCATCGAAGTGCGCGCGCTTTTTGCCAATGTTCCGGCCCGCCAAAAGTTCCAGAAATCGGCCGGTTCATCGACCGCTTTGTGCCATCGAGTGGTGGAAACGTTGTCGCTAGCTCATCCCGAGTGCTCTTTTACCCTGCATGCAGATGGAAAATGTTTGCTAGAAGTAGAAAGTGAGACGCACAAAAGCCGGATTGAAAGAATCTTGGGGCCTTTTGCTCATGAATTGCAGCAGCGTAGTATGTGGGGGTCTTTTGCTGCTCCTAGTGAATCAAAGACCCATCGCCGCAACCAATTTCTCTTCGTGAACCTGCGCCCGATTTTCCTGCCTTCATCTTATTTCTGGAGATAGCGCCTGATTTGGTCGATGTAAATGTCCATCCTCAGAAAAAAGAGGCTCGCTTTAGCCAAGAAAGCGCTCTTTTTCGACAAGTGCGAGCCGCTGTAGAGACGCTCTTTGCAACAACCTCCTTTTCAGAACCCATTACCTTTGCACCGAGGCCGTCTTGGAGCTTGCAGGAAGAGCAGTCTTTGCCAATGGCGCCTGCCAAAACGGAGGCGGTGGCCATGCCGATGGCTTTTCCCGAACGGCCACTGGCAATCTGGGAGGAATATCTGCTCTTAGAAAAAGAACAGCTCATTCTGGTCGATCTACAGGCCGCTCAGGCGAGAATCGGCATGAAGTGCTCCTCTCATTATACTCTGGCAGAAGGAATGGAAATCTGGAAGCAATTGCAAAAGTGCCAAGATGCGCGCTATGATCCAAAAGGTAATCTGATTTGGAAGAGCATCACAGCAAAAGAATTAGGGGATCTACTCCGATGAAGGACCGACTGGAACGAGTACAAAAAGAGCTGAGTGTCGAGGCGCTTTTGATCGATCGCCCGATTGATCTATACTACCTCACAGGAATGGATCTCTCTAAAGGACGACTGCTCATCTCGAAAAAAGAGGCGATTCTGTTTGTCGATGGGAGATATTTTGAAGCAGCGCAAAAACGATCTTTGTGTCGAGTGGCGCTTGATGCCAAGGGAGCTCTTGTAGCGGCTGTACAGCCCTATCGCAATGTAGGAATAGATAGTGCTGCACTCTCGCTTTTTGCCTATGAGTCTTTGCAAAAAGAGATCCCCGGAAAACAGTGGCATCTCCTCCCAGATCCTTTGCGCGACTTGCGCCTCATCAAAAGCGATAGAGAAATAGCTCTCTTAAAAAAGGCGGCCGATCTCACGTGGAAAGGATATCGCCATGCTCGTTCGCTATTGAAAGAGGGAGTTTCGGAGGAGGCCATTGCCTGGGAGTTTGAGCGCTTTTGCCGGGAAAATGGCGCCTCTGGGATGTCGTTTACACCGATCGTTGCATTTGGAGAAAATAGCGCGTATCCGCACCACCGAGCTGGTCCTACACGGTTGAAAAAGGATCAGATTGTCTTGATCGATGTAGGCGCAGTGGTCGATCATTATGCGGGCGATTTAACGCGGATGGTGTTCTTGGGAAATGTCGATCCCAAACTGCGGAAGATGTATGAGCAGGTCCAGCAAGCACAAAGAGAAGCGGTAGCTGCTGTGCGCTGCGGTATGCAGATTGGTGCGCTGGATCGACTAGTGCGCGAGCGTTTTAAGCAAGAGGGAGTCGATGCTCTTTTCGTTCACAATCTAGGACATGGCATTGGCCTGGAAACCCACGAATATCCCCGCATCCGGTTTGATGGGACAGATGCCTCTTGTCTCATCCGGCCTGGGATGGTCTTTACCATCGAGCCTGGCCTTTACCAAAGTGGACTGGGTGGGATCCGCTACGAAGATATGATTCTGGTCACCGATTCAGGAGCAATCAACTTCTATCATGATGAGTTTTAGGAAAAAAGTTCTTCTCGGCGATACACTCCTTTTTCTCTTTTTTTTCTTCGTCATTTTCCTCTGGATTGGAAAAGATGTTGGCATTTTTACCTTCGGTACGCTGCTACTTTTCGTCTATACTTTTACGACAGGATTCATTGCCTATCGCTTTAGTTTTCCTATTCAATACATTCTGGATACGATCACGCCCTTCCAAGAGGGAAAAGCGGAATATTTGCCTCGGATTTCTCTTCCGAATAGCCGGAGCGATGAATTTTTCAAGCTCGCTACTACGCTCAATGCTCTGTCTGAAAAAATCCAAAAGCAGATAGAGACGCTGAAAGCACAGAGAATAGAAACCGAAGAAATTTTAGAATCGCTAGCCGAAGGCGTTTTGGCAGTCGATCGGAGTGCTGTGATCACTTTTGCCAATCAGGCCGCAAGCCAGCTGCTCAAAATCCCTCGAGAGATCATCGTGGGTCACTCTTTTCTGAACTCTGCTTTACATCGAAAATGTGAGGAAATGGTGCTCCAGTCTTTGCAGACCTCAGAAATCAACGAGCAGACCTGGAATGATGAGGAGAAACACCTGGTCCTTTTTTCCGCCCCTCTTTCTCGTCAGCATAAAGCGATCTTGGTGCTCCAGGACAAGACGGTCGACCGGAAGCTGGTTGATATGGGCAAGCATTTTATTGCGAATGCCTCTCATGAGCTGCGTACCCCCATTACCATTTTACGCGGATTTGCCGAGGTATTGGCCGATGCCAAAGAGCTTACACCTGGGCTGGTTCAAGAGATCGGGGAAAAGATCCTAAAAACCAGTCATCGCCTCGAAAAGTTGGTCAAGGGGCTGCTCACTCTCACCGATATTGAAAACTCCTCCTCGGACCACTTCTTCTCCTGCGATTTGGTGACGATCGCTGAAAATTGCCAGCTTTTACTCAAGACCGCCCATCCCCAAGTAGAGATCCAATGGGATAAACAGATCGAAAAAGGGCCGCTCATCGCCGATGCCGATCTATTGGAGATGGCGATCATGAACCTCTTAGAAAATGCCGTCCGCTATTCCGCCAAACCGGTCCGCATCCAAATGTCAAGCGGCTTTACATTGGGGCATTATCAACTCATTATCAAAGATTTCGGGATTGGAATCCCCCAAAAGGATCTGCCTCACATCTTCAATCGATTTTACCGCGTCGATAAAGGACGCTCGCGCAAAGCGGGCGGAGTCGGATTAGGCCTGTCGATTGTGAAAACGATCGTAGAAAAACATAAGGGGAAGATCTCTGTGGAATCAGAGTTAGGAAACGGGAGTCAATTTACCCTTTCGTTCCCAAGTAAAGATTCTTGCGCAAAGTGATCGCGGTATCGCTGTCACCGACGACGATCTGGATTGTCTCTGCCTCTTGTTTGGGTTTTTTGAAGCTGACTAGATTGAAGATTTCCGGTTGATAGATGGGG
>JACQAR010000083.1 GCA_016194825.1 Chlamydiia bacterium | reverse complement strand
GAGAGAGAGCGATAAAAATCAGCGAAAAAAGAACGATTTTAGCAAACAAATGAGATTATGCAAGAGGTCTAGTGCATTCAGAGCGCAAACTCAACCGCCTTTTCAAATGTAAAGCAGCTTTACATTTAACTTTTCTTTGGGATACTGGTTATCATGCGTTTGAAATTTTTACCTTGGTTGCTCAGTTTTACCATCTCTGTTTTTGCAGAGCCTCCTCCACCAGACCCAGTAAAACCTTGGTTCACCGGCTCACTGATCGCGCCGGTAGGACAGGTAGTCCCAAGAGGCCATTTCGATGTGCGCTCCTTTATCTTTATGCAAGCAGTCACCGGTATCTATGACAATGATTGGCATTTGCATTCGAGGCATCAATTTTACACGTTCAATCCACAGATCGTCGCGATCTTTGGCTTAACGCAGTGGATGGACCTCCAAATCACTCCGCAATTTGTCTGGAATTGCACGCACGGACAAAACTCCATCCACGTAGGGGACTTTCCACTAGCGCTCGACTTTCAGCTCTATCCCGCCAACAAGAGTTGGTTCCCTGGCGTGAAATTCACGGTGCAAGAGACATTCCCAATTGGGAAATATAAGAATCTAGGAAGCCAATTATATGCTACAGACGCTTCGGGCAAAGGAACGTATGCAACAGAGGCCAACCTCCTTTTCTACCAAGTCTATCACTTGCATGATGTGATTTTCCTCAGCACCACACTCAATATCGGCTATACTTTCACAACACCTGTGCATTTGTCGGGATTCAATGCGTATGGCGGCGGCTATGGGACGCATGGGAAGCTAGATCCTGGCAATGTCTTTACCGCCCTCTTTGCCTTTGAATATAGCTTCGATCGCAATTGGGCCTTTGCCATGGATACGGTCTATACCCATACTCAGGGAATTAGTTTTACAGGGCATAAAGGGACAACAAAAACAGGCGCTATAGCCGTTGTAGGGAACCCCGAAAGTTCTGATCTCATCAGTTTTTCCCCTTCTGTCGAATATAATTTTAACGAAACGTTTGGAATCTGCTTCGGCTGTTATTTTTCCGCTTTTGGGCGTAACACCCAGATCTTCCGAACAGGCGTCGTCAATCTAGCTTATGCATATTAAGTTGATAAGAAGGTTTTGATTACAATTAATGCACTATTCTGACATGATACTATCAATTTTCAGCAGGGATAAATGCGGGATAATACCAAAATAGAATTTGGGAAATGGCGCTCCTTCCTCTGGCCAATCCATCGGTGGGAATTGAAAAAATTTCTACCTATGTTTTGCATGTTCTTCCTCATTGCATTCAATTACAATTCTCTCCGTTCCTATAAAGACACCATGATCGTCACGGCCCACGAGGCAGGGGCCGAAGTGATCCCTTTCATCAAGGTCTGGGTCGTGCTGCCCTGCGCGATTTTGTTCACTATTTTTTTCACAGCTCTCACAAATCGTTTTTCTCGTGAAAAAGTGTTTTACATCATGATGTCGATCTTCATCGCCTTTTTCGCGATTTTTACCTTTGTGCTCCTGCCAGCCCAAGATTATCTCCATCCCCATGAAGCGGCAGATAAATTGCAAGCTGCTTTACCTGAAGGGGTTAAGGGGATGATTGCCATTTTTCGCAATTGGACTTTTTCTTTGTTCTATGTGATGTCAGAACTATGGTCCACCGCCATCCTCTCCGTGCTCTGGTGGGGATTTGCCAATGAAGTGACCAGCGTGAACGAGGCAAAGCGCTACTACGGCCTTTTGATGATGGGAAGCAACGTCGCTGGCGTGATTGCAGGATACGCAGCGGTTTGTTTCTCTGGCAGCCTCTTTTATTCCTGGATTCCGTATGGGAAAAATTCTTGGGACCAGTCGATTCTTTTCTTGAATGTCGCGCTCATCATATCGGGAATACTCACGATCGTGATCTACCGCTGGCTGAATCGCAATGTCATCCATCCCGCTGAAAAGATCAACCCTTCGACTCAGGAAAAACAGAAAACGTCTCTCTGGGAAAATTTCAAACTCCTCGGCAAATCAAAATACTTACTTTGCATTGCGATCATCGTCCTGGGGTATAACCTTTCGATGAATCTGGTCGAAGTGATCTGGAAAGACCAGATGCTCCAACTCTATCCTGATTCAAACGACTATAACCGCTATATGGGTCATGTGACGATTGCCATGTCAGTCCTGGCCGCCTTTTCGGGGCTTTTTCTGACTTCCAACTTGATCCGCCGCTACTCATGGGCCCGGGTGGCCCTAATCCCTCCTGTATTGATCTTAGTCACAGGCTTTGCGTTTTTATTTTTTGCGATCTTCCAGCACACGATGGGAGCGTTCCTGGGAGTCGCGCCCCTTTTCCTGGCAGTGACCCTCGGCTCTATGCAAAATATTTTCAGCCGCGCCTCAAAATACACCCTCTTCGATGCGACCAAAGAAATTGCTTTTATCCCTCTAGATCCCGATATGAAACTGAAAGGGAAAGCGGCCATCGATGGAGTAGGCTCGAGGCTAGGCAAATCAGGCGGATCGGTGATCCATCAGGGGCTGCTCATGATTTTTGGAACACTCGGTGGCAGCACTCCCTGTGTTGCAGCCATTTTCCTCGGGGTCATCTTGGTATGGATGTTCGCCGTCTTTGCGCTTGGGAAAAAGTTCGAAGCTCTCGTCGCAAAGCAAAATAGTGAAAAAGTCACCGCAACGAGCTCTTGAAACATAAAAGCCCCCAGTTTACGACCCGTAGGGGACGAACTCTTGCCTTGAAACTGTTTTTCTGTTCAGGTATACCTTTAACTCTGAATCATGTTTACGCTATCCAATAGTCTTTCCTTTATTCGAGCGCCCCTTGCTTTGCTCTTTTTGCAAAGCTCGCCGTTTTGGCGGTTGCTCGCAATTTGTCTTGCGATGATCACTGACAGCATTGATGGGTACGTGGCCAGACGCAGCCGTTCGACGAGCCGTTTTGGAGCGATTCTTGATCCGACTATGGACAAATTTTTCGTCTATTTTGCTTTGGCAGTTTTTCTATATGAAGGGAAATTGGAAATATGGCAGGCTACAGCTATGCTCTCCCGCGATTTCTTCCTCTGCCTCTACGGACTCTTCATGGTCGTCCTAGGGCGATGGAAAACGGTTGTGTTCCGAGCGATCCGGTGGGGGAAAGTCACGACTGCGCTCCAATTCATCGTGTTATTGGGGCTTGTGTATGATGTGGCTTTTGCGTGGTACATCTACCTTGCATTTGTCATCATGGGATGGTTCGCGTTTTTGGAATTATTGCAAGGTGTAAAAAAAGGATTTCATTATGGACATTCAGCGTGAATCGGTTTTCATCAGTGCGCTCAGAAGCTTTCTCAAGGCATTTTTTGCCCTGGCTGGGCTCTTTCTTGCGTTTGTGATTTTCTCCTCCGTATATGCATTCATGTCGGGAGGAAGTCTCATCGAAGAAAAAACATCTTTGACGATTCTACCCGATGCAAATAACCAACGCACACTGGTCTCCCCTTCAGCGCCCGCCATTTTGCAGATCAACATCCATGGCGTCATCGGAATGGATGGCAAAGATATCAACTCGCAGGCAATGGAAAACATCTTGATCGATTCTCGGACAGGAATGTTGGCCCATGACCGGGTAAAAGCAATTTTACTCCACATCAATACTCCAGGTGGAACAGTGGTTG
>JACQAR010000082.1 GCA_016194825.1 Chlamydiia bacterium | reverse complement strand
GCTGATTTTTATCGCTCTGTCTCGCCGACTTTAAAAAGTCGGCTCGTTCGTTTGATCCGAAACTGCAAGCAGTTTCTAAAAATCATCAAAAAAATCTCCGATTTTTTCAAACAAAGCAGGTTATGCAAGAGGTCTACTGAACCCTTTTACTGGGATAGGTTCCTCAAGGCTGATCCGAGAGTGCATCGATTCCAGGCAGATGGCCGAACTCGAGATATTCTAACGAAGCGCCTCCTCCTGTCGATAGGTGGGCAAAAGAGTGGGCAAAGCCCATCTGCTGCATGGCTGCTACTGAATCGCCGCCGCCGATAATCACTTTGCCCGCAGAATGGGACAGGGCCGCAGCGATTTCCTGCGTGCCCTTGGCAAAGTGGGTCATCTCAAAAACGCCGAGTGGGCCGTTCCAAAATACAGTAGCGCCTTGGCAGAGCTCGCGGCTCCATGCTGCAATTGTTTTGGGACCAATGTCCATCCCGCGCCACCCCATTGGAATAGGCTCTGCAATGGAGATCGATTTTGTGTGTGCTGCATTGGAAAAGGCATCTGCAATGACAAGATCTAAGGGAAGGTGGATTTTTTTCGAAGAAAATAGCTCTTGCGCTGTTTTCACTTCACTCTCCTCGACAATAGAATCGCCTACAGATTGTCCTTTGGCTTTGAGAAAGGTGAAAATCATGGCGCCACCGAGGTAGAGAGCGTCCACTTTTTTCAGCAAGCTATGAATGATGCCGGCTTTCGTGGAAACTTTTGCCCCCCCGAGAATCGCAAAGAAGGGATGAGTTGGATGGTGCAAGAGAGGCGAGAGAAAAGAGAGCTCTTTTTGCATCAAAAAGCCCATGGCTGCTTTGTGAGGAAAATATTTGGCAATGAATGCGGTGGAGGCATGGGCGCGGTGAGCAGTCCCAAAGGCATCATTGACATAGAGATCTCCCAATTTGGCCAATTGCTCGACAAACAGTGGGTCTTTTTCGGGTTCTTCCTCACCTTCATGAAAGCGAAGGTTTTCGAGGAGCAGGATCTCCGATTTTTTGAGTTTTGCCACCCTCTTCTCCACTTCAGGTCCGATGCAATCAGAGACAAATTCAACCGGTTGATGGAGCAGTTCCGACAAGCGCTTGGCACAGGGGGCAAGAGAGTATTGCGAGTCTGGTTTTGCTTTTGGACGGCCTAAGTGGCTCATGAGAATGAGGCTGGCTCCCTGCTGTAGTATGTATTGGATCGAGGGGAGGGCGGCGCGGATGCGCGAGTCATCGGCAATCGCACCATTGGGGGTAAGAGGCACGTTGAAATCAACGCGCATCAGCACCCGCTTACCCTTGAGAGCCAGATTTTCCAGAGTGAGTTTGCTCATAGTGTAGTGAAGGGGTTCGCTGATTGTTCAAAACCGCCCCCCCTTCTTCTATTTTTGATCTCAGATCGGATCGAAAAAAGCAAATCTTGATCGAAGTCTTTCCTCTCTGCCCAGAGAAGATACTCGAGAGGGATCTCCTCAAAGCGCCGCCCTTTGTGCTTCCCAAGAGGCATCGTTTTGAGCCGGATCGGCTTTTCCAGCGCTTTGAACAGCTCTTCTGTTGTCTTGAATGAGCGAGTCAAGTACTTGAAGACTTCGATGTTCACCACCACATCGCTCATCGCCCGATGCGCTCCTTCTGGGGCAATGTTGAAGTGCTGTCGAAGTCTTTCTAAAGAGTTTGTAGGACTTTCGCCATAGAGTCTAGCGAGGCGAAGGGTGTCGATCGAGCGGAGCTGCTTGATCTGGCTCGGAATTTGGCTGCGGCTCGCTTCAGCGGCGACGAGAGCGATATCAAAGCCAATGCCATGGCCGACCAGAATGTGGCTGTCGATCATTTGCAATAGCTCGGGCAAAATGTCGGCGATCTTCGGTTTCCCTTGGAGCATGTCGGCAGAAATTTTGTGGATGTCTTGAGATGTTTTGGGAATATCGCATTCAGGATTGATGAGCGTCTCAAACTGCTCCAGAATTTCATCGAAGTTGAAGCGGGCGACCGCAATTTCAATGGCTCGATCTTTGGCTGGGTCGAGTCCGGTCGATTCGCAATCTAAGCAAACAAAGGTTTCTTGTGAAAGTAGGCCCATGAATATGGAGCTTAGTATAAAACGGTTCTTCCGTTTCTTTCATGTATAAAATGCAGATGGATCGCAGTTTCTGGGATTTCGATTCGCTCTGGCCATTCGATCGCACAAATGCCACCTTTAAAAAAATACTCCGAAAAGCCCAGCGCTTCAAAATCTTCTTTGGATTTGAGCCGGTAGAGGTCAAAGTGGTAGAGCGGAAGGCGCCCGGCATAGAGGTTGAGGTAGACAAACGTGGGACTCACGATCGGCTCTTCAATGCCCAATCCGAGCGCTAGCCCTTTGACGAAGGTGGTTTTCCCGGCCCCTAAATCCCCATGTAAAGCCAGAATGCTATTCGGTGCTAGTTGAGCCGCGAACGCTTTGCCAAAAGCGAGAGTCGCTGATTCGGAGCCGAGAGGCAATCGATTCTCTATTCTGTCTCGACCCATTTGTGGAGATACGGTTCAAATTCCGAATGCTGCGACAGACCCTCGACGAATTGGGCAATTTTATCCTCAGTCAAATGCTTTTGGATGAAGGCGAGGAATTGCTCTTCGATTTGGAAGCGGTTCTGGTTTTGCACCTCGAGCAAAGTAAGCGGCTTAATGTGATTTTTTTTGAAATCGTCAATTACTGCAGCTTTGCTATTGAATAGCTTGCCCGTAACGGCAGAGGAGTAAACGACTTTTTTGATCGAAGCCTTCCGCTCGCTAATGTAGTTTTTGATTACTTCGGGATCTTCGGAGACGAAAAAGCGCTTTACTGGGAGGCCCCCGACCCGTTCCTTGTTTTCTGGGCATTTGGCGACCCAATCATAGATCGCATCTTGCGGGTTGGGATGGGTATTATCCCCAAAAACCTTCCCTGTAAAGGGACAAATATAAATTTTCTTTGTCGCTTCATTGACGCTCTGCTGGCCAAACTGGATCGTGATTTCAGTCTCTCTCCAGAGTTTCCCTTGCGCCTCGAGCTTCTGGATGAGGTCCTCAGAGCTCTGGTAAATGGTTTTTTCACGAGGGAATAGAACAGGCTTTAGGCGGTATTTCTCTTCAATGAAGGCCAAATAGGCAGTGACGAGATCCGCACTTCGGTTCTTTTTCAAAAATTTCAAAAGTTCGCTTTTCTGCTCAGCCGTGATGGTAAGAGCCGTTGCCATAGATTACAATCCTTTAATTTTGCCCTGAGAT
>JACQAR010000085.1 GCA_016194825.1 Chlamydiia bacterium | reverse complement strand
CTTTCGACATCCTTCCTAGGGCGGCAAGCACACGACCGCTGAGCGGTCTATTGTCAACGTTCTCTTGTCTACATTGCGGGCAATTATTGTGGCCTGTATCCAGCCATTGCTGCACGCAGAGTGTATGAAACACATGGTTGCACTTCAAAACAGTGACCTGCTGCTCTTCAAACGGTTCCAAACAAACTGAGCACTTATCAGTTTTATGAACTACATACTCACCAGAACTAACAATTATATCATTACTCATAATGATATATTATAACATAATAACTATTAACTATCCACTTCAAAATCTCCTCGTTTATCAATGAAATATTTTACTATTCACCCCCTTGCCATTTTCCCCTTTTTCGGAGTATAACTAGTCGCATGGATCTGAATACAATGCGTTTAGGAGTGGCCTGCCTGGCAGGTCTTCTCACTGGCTATCTGGCCCGCCAGAGCGGCAAAAACGGGATGAAATGGTTCTTCATTGGCGCCCTGTTCGGCTACCTTCTCCTCCCCATCTTCTTCTTCCCCTTCGGGCAAAAAAAACAGAGACGAAAAAGAGCTCCAAAAAAAGTATACTCTATCGAGGGCCCAGCCCATAAATTTTGGTACTACATCGATCCGTCTCAGAACCAGTTAGGACCAATGAGCTATAGCGCGCTGGTGAATGCGTGGAAGGAAGGGAAAATTGGGCCGGCCACGTATGTGTGGCATGAGGAGCTCCCAGAATGGAAGCCCCTCCAAGAACTGATCCAGATTACCAAGATGCTTTAACAATGCCAGGGATCAAGCCTTGAGACGCCATTTCTCGGAAACAGAGGCGGGAGAGCTTGAATTTACGCAGAAAGCCACGGCTGCGACCAGTGAATTGGCAGCGGTTGCGCAGGCGAGTGACCGAAGAATTTTTGGGAAGTTTGTTGAGGGCATCCACAGCAGCCAATCTTTCTTCAATAGGCTTGCTCATATCGAGGATCTCTCGCTTCAGCGCTTGTCTTTTGTCCCACTTCTGGTTGACAAGGGCCTCTCGTTTTTTTTGCTTTGCGATGGAAGATTTTTTTGCCATTACCAAATTCCTTTGCTATTTCCTGCGGGCAGGCCCTTTTTGGCGCTGCTTGCGGTTAGGATCTTTTTTATTGATCACATAGATCCGTCCTCTGCGGCGGACAATGATATCCCCTTTGGCGGGGTCTGCTTTGATCGATGCTTTTACTTTCATTCGAAAAATAACCTCTTAGAAAGCTATCCTTTATACACATATTGAAGTTTTTCGGCAAGGGGCGTATACTCGTGTGAAAAAAATCAACTTGGATGAGACATGAAACGGACATACCAGCCCAGCAAACTCAAACGCAAAAGAAAATTTGGGTTTCGCGCCCGGATGAAAACAGCCGGAGGACGGAAAGTGCTCAACCGCCGTCGCCGCGCCGGCCGAAAAACTCTTGCCGCTTGACCAAACAGGACCGACTCCGGTACCGTTCGGAATTCCAGCGGGTGTCCCGAGAAGCGAAACGGTGGGTGGGCCAGCGCCTTTGCATCGATTGCCGAAAAGGGAGTTCTGCCCTGAAGCTGGGGATTACTGCCCCTCGCAAATATGGGTCTGCTCCTGAGCGAAGCCGCTTCAAACGGCTGATCCGAGAGGTATTCCGCTTGCATCGCGCCCATTTGCCTCAAAGCTGGGAGATCCTTGTGATGCCGAGACAGCGGGCCAAAGGGGCCTCTTTCTTTGACATCGAGGCCGAATTCTACTTATTTTTAAATACTCATGCTCAATGATGCCCAAAATCAAGCGGTTCGGACAGTCCAGGGACGGATCCTAGTCCTAGCGGGAGCAGGGACCGGCAAAACCCGGGTCATCGTGCATCGAATCGCCTATCTGATTCGCGAACTGCAGGTCTCGCCCCAATCGATTCTGGGACTTACATTCACCAATAAAGCAGCCGCCGAAATGCGAGAACGAGTCGCTGGACTCATCGGTCGCGAAGCGGGCGGTCAGGTCACTCTATCGACGTTCCACAGCTTTTGTATGCAGCTGCTACGCCGCGAAATTGAGCGGCTCGGCTACACCAAGCATTTTAGTCTCTATGACGAGCGCGACATCGACCGTTTGATCGGCCAGATCGCCCGCGAAATGCTCGGCTGTGAGGGAGAGCTCCCCTCTTTGGGACCCACTAAAGCGGCCCTCAATGAAGCAGCCCAGCAGGTAGGCGAGCCTAACTGGCATGACAAATTTGCTAAAGAGCTCCATGAACGGCTCCAGTCGACTCTACGCGCCTATAATGCGGTGAGTTTTGACAATCTCATTGCCCTGGCAATCCGCCTGTTTGAAATGGATGGGAAAATCTTAGAAAAATACCAAGACAGGTACCGCTACATCATGATTGATGAGTACCAAGACACCAACCCTGCCCAGAGCCGTTTAGCCGAGCTGCTCGCCGCCAAATATGGGAATCTCTGTGTTGTGGGGGACGATGACCAGTCGATCTATGGCTGGCGAGGTGCTGATGTG
>JACQAR010000084.1 GCA_016194825.1 Chlamydiia bacterium | reverse complement strand
TTGGCAATACTGGTGATGGTGATTTTCCCAAAATGGGAAAACGGGACCATGATCATGTGGCGGAAGCGCCCTTCTGGCACAAAACCGATCGAATCTCCTCGCTTCAAGACATCGCCGGGCTTGGCAAGAGGGGTAAAATCCCATTTTTTCTCTCGATCCAGCGGTGGAAGGTAGATCCCTCGCTCTAGGTATACCCCTGTTGCGTCAGCTACTTTTTCTAACGGATTTTGCAGACCATCAAAAATGGTGCTGAGCAGGCCGGGGCCCAATTCGGCTTCCAAAAGATGCCCCATGAAATGGACAGGGGTGTTGAACTTAACCCCACGCGTATCTTCAAAAACCTGGATTTTTGCAATATCACCTGCGATTTCGATCACTTCCCCAAGAAGAGATTCCTCTCCCACAATGACTCTAGCTACCTCTCCTTGTCGGATCGGAGAATCAAATTTTACGTGCAAAAGGTTCCCAAAGGCCTGCACTACACTGCCCGAAGAATGCGTATTCTTATCCATTTTCACTCAAGGTTTCTAAAATTGCTTTGCCTTTTTGCTCATCCAAATGCCAAAAATCTTCTACCAGCATGAGGCGCGCCATATAGCCCAAGATAGAGTCAATAGAAAATGGCTTTCCCTCTTCTAGCTCTTCAATCTTTTCAAACCGATATTGCATGATGGCGCGATGCAATCGATTGGGATGAGAGACATTTTCGCTAAAAAGCGTTTTTAAATCCTCATATTCTAGAGGAGGAACATAATCAGGCATATCTTTTTGGGCTAAAATCTGTGCGACGAAGGGATCATGAGGATCTTCAAATTGGAGCTCTCTGATCAAATCGCGTCCAAAGTATTTGGCTCGCAAGGCGGTCAAAACCAGCTGGATTTCCCTTTCCAATTGAAAATATTCTTTCAAAAATCCCCGATGAGAGGGGTCGGTATAAAGAGCAGTAAAGAGCCGACCAAAAGCGCGGAGCCTCTCTTCGGACGATTCGTATTGGTGTAAAAAATCGGTCAGCGCCTCGGGCAATTTTTCAGAGACTAAAAGCGCTGCTCGACTTGTTCCATATCTTGCATAGAGAGATTCAAGCGGAGCATCTCTTTAGCTTCATTGAAGCCCATCTCGGGAGCCAGCCCAAGGGTGAGTGGGGGCAAGTCCGTATTAGCAAAATAGTAAGCCATCTTAAGCTTCCTACATATTGAAAACTAGGTTGCGAAAATCGCGGCGGATGAATTGAGCGATCAAGTCTTTGATCACAGCATCGGAGACATCTATCGTCATCTGTTTATCCTTCAGACGGATCTGCACTCCTCCTGCAAAATCGCCGATGGTTACTGATTCTTTTTCTAGCTTATGCAAGATTTGCGAAACCAACAGCGCATTGATTGTATGAGCGGAGATATCCTTAGGAATCACGGCATTGAATTCTTCTCCCCATCCTTGTTGCTCAATAGAGCGAACGAGGGAATTGATCAGATGTGCGATCAGTTTCGGATCAGACATTTCTTTTGCGACGAACTCAGCCAACTGTTTATTGAATAGCTGTTGTTCGATTTTCTGTTTCAGCTGCTCGACTGCTTGGCGGCAAGAGAGTTGGAGGGAGGACTGGCAAACCCGCTTTTTTTCCTCAATTTCTTTATTGGCCTCGGCCACAATCTTTTGGGCTTTGTTTTGGGCCTCTTTGAGGATTTCTGCTGCTTGAAGGTGGGCGTTTTCGACAATTTCTCGAGCTTCTTGTTTTGCGGGCTCTAGGGTTTCCTTGCGCAAGGCGTCACAGATTTTTTGGATCTTATCTTTTCCACTATCTAAATTCTTCATCACTACCTTAATCTCTACCATTCAGTCTATACCCACCCCCCATTTCACTGCACGCGAAAAGATGTCCTATTTTAATAAGAGATTGGCTGTGCCTACGCCCCCACTTCGTGGGACCCCCGAGGCACAGAATGAGGCCCTTCGGGCCTTCAATGGCAAAACGCTTCTTTTTATAGAACAAGCAGTCAAAACCCGAAGGGGCAAAATCCTGCGCTCCGGGGGGACCCAGCGACGCTGGGGCCGGGGCGCAGCCAGAGACTGGTTATGGCAAAGAGAAATCGCGCCGCATGAAGCGAGGAGCGGTACAAAAGTACCGCGAGGAGCCAGGCGCGCCCCTAGGGGCCCCCGAAAGACGCTTCGTCTTTCGGGGATGGGGATAGGGAGCGCTTCTGTCGCAAACGAAGTATTGCGATCTTCAAATACGGGCGCGACCGGTTATCAAAGCCAGAACCAGTCCTGCGGGGCCAGCGGGGGTGCACCCCGACTGTCTATTCTTTGCCTTCTTATTACATTCTCATGTTCCTCTAGTCAAAATTAAGGGGTTGTGCTAGAAATATTTTTAGAGGGTGTATGCCCACGTACTAGAAACCAAATGGAGAACCACATGAAAAAGTTCGCATTCCTTTTAACAGCTGTAGCAACCCTGGTATCAAGCTCAGGATTCGCTCAAACCTCTAGCTCTAAAGCAGCTGCATCCGGACAATCAGCCGCATTAGGCAGCGGTTTCGTCTGGGGATTAGCTATTGTTGGCGTAGCTGTGATTGCTGCAGTGGCTGCAGGAACTGGCGCAGGCTCTGGACAGAACTCTTCTTACGGCCATTAAGCGTAAATACCTTATAAAGGACTTTTCCTCCTGCTCTTGCCCCAAAATCCCATTTCCGATAAGAGGGCAAAGCAGGGGGGGGAAGTTTTGGTGAAGCAATTCCTATATACGCTTTTCGGCATCAGCATTTGCCTGAACGGTTTCGCAGAAGAGCGAAAATCGGCGCGGCAAAGATATGAAGCCATCGGCTATAGCACACGTGATGCCACAGTCCTTTCCATGATGGGATGGGGCGTCATCTTAGGAGTTGTGGCAGCTGGCGTCAGCGTTCTTTTTAATGAAGCAGAAAGCACAACAAGCAATAGCAATAGCAATAACAATAACAATGCGCACTAAATTCACCTGTCTCTTATTATTTTCGCTGTCTCTGTTTGGAGACATCGCTTATTTTAAACCTCCTGAACACTGGCAGATGATGGATCCGAATCACCTCTCTCCGAACGTGGAGGTGATGTTTTTAGGGCAGCCCGAGAATAATTTCTGTCCTTCGATCAATCTGGCTATGGAAGAAACCGAGGCGACTTTAAAAGAGTATTTTAAGGGAGTCAAAGAGTACCACAAAAACGCCAAGGAAGAAACCTGGCGCGATTTGGGCAAATTTGCCTTCTCCTGCGGAGAAGGGCGCCTGACGGAGATCACCACACAATCTCCTTCCGGCGAGCTCCGGATGCTCCAAGCCATTTTTGTGAAAAACAAAAAAGCCTACATTGTCACGACCGCATCTCTTAAAAGCGAATTCATGAAACACCAGGGCGGCTTTTTGGAGGCGATCCGAAGTCTGACCATTGTGAACGACCTCTTTGAAGCAATCCCCAATCCTGAAGAAAAGACAAAAATCGAAACAGTCTTTACCACGTTGGGAAAGGATCTCTCTTCTTCCGACTCGCAATGGGAAGAGTGGCAAAAGTTGCTAGAGCAAAGCACAGCTCAAATGGGCGAGCACTGGCATTTTTTAGCATTAAAAAAAGGGTACGCCCGCATTCATGAGGCTGCGCAATGAAAAAAATCCTTTTGATCCTTCTGCTCACTGCACGCTGTTTGCACGCCCAAGAAGAGGCGCCTCCTCCGGAAGAAACAGCTCCAGTTTCCAGCGAGGTACCCAATGCCATCTTTGAATCGACTACTGTCGCCAAAAACTCCAGTGACTGGCAAAATTGGGTCTTTGCAGGAAGCGCAGCCGTCGTCTTTACGGTAGCCGTTCTTGTCGTCACACTCAATACCGGAGAGTCACAGCATTGAGGTTTTTTTTCTTACTTCTCTTAGCGGGCTGCACCGCATCAGGTCCGTGGCGTTGGGAACCCCTTACTTCCGGCCTTACCGAGTGCGCCAGGCTCTGCTCTCCCTCTAATCCCTCATCGCCTCTTTCCTTTGAATTGACCCGATTTGGCGATGAAATCGAAGCCTACGTCAGCTTGACCCAGTTTCGCTTTAGCGAGACCCCCACTTTGCGGGTCAAACTGAGCTCTGGTGAAGAAGAGTCGCTTCCCGTATTGCAGGGCAGGATGCGCCTTCGCCTCTCCCCCACCCTCACTCAGCGCCTCATTACCCAACTTCAAGAGGGCCACGAAGTCAAAATTTCAGTGGATAGTTTTGACAAAACCCTCACACCCCAAGATTTTCTCCCTCTCTATCTGAAGCTTGTGAAGAACACCCCATTGGTTCAAAATACTTCCAAAGGAAATGTGTGATGAATCAACTCGAGGCGTTAAAAAAATTTACTACGGTTGTGGCAGATTCGGGCGATTTTGAATCGATCCGCCTCTACACCCCGACCGACTCCACCACCAACCCCTCCCTCATCTATGCTGCGAGCCAGCAGCCGCAATACCAACCTCTCCTCGATGATGCGATCCGCTATGGCAAAAAACAACCTCACAATCCTCTTGTCCATACTTTAGATAAAGTTTTTGTCAATTTTGGCCTTGAGATTCTCAAAATCGTCCCTGGGCGCGTGTCTACAGAAGTGGACGCTCGCCTCTCTTTTGACATAGAGGGAAGCATAGCCAAAGCGCACCAACTCATCTCTCTGTATGAACAGGCAGGCATTGACCGCAAGCGGATCTTGATCAAGTTGGCCTCCACTTGGGAAGGCATTTTGGCTGCCAAAGAGCTAGAAAAAGAGGGGATTCACTGCAACATGACCCTCATGTTTAGCTTACCGCAGGCCATTGCCTCTGCCGAGGCAAAAGCGACTCTGATTTCTCCCTTTGTAGGCCGCATCCTCGACTGGTACAAAAAGGCAACTGGAACTCCTTCCTATCCTCCCCACGAAGACCCTGGCGTGCAGTCGGTTACTCTCATTTACAACTACTACAAGAAATTTGGCTATAAAACCCAGATCATGGGCGCTTCCTTCCGCAATAAAGATGAGATCACTGAGCTGGCCGGCTGCGATCTGCTCACCATTTCGCCTCACCTACTGGAAGAGCTCAAAAACTCGACCTCTCCTCTCCCTCGCAAACTCAGCCCAGAGGGCGCAAAATCTCTTCCCTTACAAAAAATCGGCATTGATGAGAAAAGCTTCCGCTATCTCCTCAACGAAGACGCCATGGCAACCGAAAAGCTCTCAGAAGGCATCCGCAACTTCGTTGCCGATATCCTCAAGCTCGAAAAGCTCCTGAAGGCGAAGCTGTCTTAAGTTGCTATAAGTCAAAAGAATCAGCCTATTTTCAACAGCATTCATGCTATTAAAATTACAAAAAACGAACCTACAAAACGAATCTTTCTTCTGAATTTTAATAGCTTT
>JACQAR010000089.1 GCA_016194825.1 Chlamydiia bacterium | reverse complement strand
TTATTCATCAAGCAAGGGTGATCACAAATCTGTTTGAGATGGGAAAGAAGAGAAAAAATATGGATATAAGGAACGTGTTTGGTCTCATCCTCAAGATCTGTAAGTAAAGGTTCCTTATGCTGCAGGGCCACCTTGCGATAGAGCTCTTTCTGGCAAGGGGATAGATCGCAGTAGGCAATCTCTTCGATTTTTTCTGGAAGCTCAAGAAGCACTTCCGATTTTTTACGCCGCAAAATAAACGGTTTTACCAAGCGGGAAAGGAGCGCTTTTTGCACAGAGTCTTGGTATTTTTCAATGGGGGCGATAAACAGCTCTTTGAACTGAGCATCTGACGCAAAGTACCCGGGAAGGATGAGATCAAAAATCGCTTTGAGCTCGAGTAGCCGATTCTCAATCGGCGTTCCAGTAAGACCCAAACGCATACGCGCTTTCATCTTTTTGAGCGCCTTGTGCGTTTGCGATCTCACATTTTTTGCAAACTGAAGCTCATCGAAAATGGCGAGAACAAAATTGATTTCAGAAAGAGCGCTCGCTTCACTTCTCAGCGTGCCATAAGAAGTCAAGAGAATCTGCGCATCTTTGTGGATGGGATCGATCGATCTTGTAATCCCATAAAAGACGACTACTTTTCGTTTCGGCAAAAACTTTTGTAGCAGCGCCTCCCAATGATAAATCACTGAAGTCGGGCAAACGATGAGCACTTTACCCTCTTTCTCTTCTCGATTCAAAACAGCTGCAAGAAGTCCCATCGCTTGGTGCGTCTTGCCAAGCCCCATCTCATCGCAGAGAAGCCCTGAAATCCCCTGCATAAATAAAGACCACAACCACTTCACTCCCATCTCCTGATACGCACGGAGCTCACTTGTAAATCCATCGAGATTGAGCGCAAACCCCTCTCGAAGCACCTCCTCAAAATCCAAAGTCAGCGCTGAGTCTTCGATCGATTCAAAAGCAGACAAACGAAACCACTCAAGGGCGCTCAGTCTCAATTCCGACTCTTTTCTCCACTGTTTTTTCGAAATCGTTTTAAGCCAATTAAATCGAGGGTTGTTAAATACAATGCAACCAGCAGGAGAAAACAGATATTTTTTTCCCTCGTGCAGAGCCTGCCACACAGAAAAAAGAGGGACACTTCCCCATTCGCTGACAAACTCAGCTTCAATCATCCAATCGAGCCCCTCTGCCACTTGCTCTCTCTCCGCCTGCTTAAAATGAAGATCTAACCGCTTGGGTTTCTTCAATTCTTTCTGCAAAGAGAGGATATGGGAAGAGAGAAGCTCGAGTTCATAGAACACGAAATAGAGCTCGTCTGCCTCTTTGATCACTTTTTTTTGCACATAGGCTTCCGGAAGTCGGTAATCGAAGGGGATTTCACAAAACCCCTCTGAAGGCACATAGGTGTAGCTGCCAAACACGAGCGGGCACGGAGCTTCATATCCCCGGTTCCAAGAGAAGGAGGGGCTCACA
>JACQAR010000088.1 GCA_016194825.1 Chlamydiia bacterium | reverse complement strand
GTCCAGGCAATGAACGCCACACTGCTGAACCCGAATAGCTCCAATTCAGATCCATTGAAACGCATCCAGATGGGAGCAATCTCGAAAAACGAGATCAATAGCGTCATGAGCGTTAGGGCAAGATACCCATTCGCTCTGGTTTTTGCATGCCGAAAAAAAGTGGGTAAATTGACAATGCCTGGCAGGAAAATAAGAATCGCATACAAAATAGCGGAAAGAGACAGCCCCCAAGATGGGAGGGGATGCGAGACGACGTTTGACTCGATCATCGCATACACATAATAAGCCAAGATCGCCGGAAGAGTAGCTGTTGTGGCCCATTTGATGATCCGGATTCCATCTACAGAAAGAAGCGCTGTCAAAAAGCCTAGCCCCACCCCGATACGGACTATACTGGCTCGGTCCTCAATCTGAAAATATCGACCGATCAAGGGAACGCTTGCATTGATCTGAAGCACGTACCAATTGAGAAAAGCGAGAAGCAATACGAACGCCATGAAGAAAGCGCCATATTTCCCCAAATAACTCCTGGCATTTTCGATGGCGTTGGACCGTCCTTCGAAAGCCATAGAGATGATCGCCATCGCAATCAACCAAAGCATCAAGTTCCCGACCAGAATCGAGCAAATGGCCACTGAGGGGCCATGTTGCTCAGCTAAAATCCAACCCACCGTACTGGCAGGCAGGCCCAACGAAACGCTTTGGATCGATGCTAGCTGGATGTAATTTTGGTCGTGGACAACCCTCAAAAATGCTCTCTGATCTCAACCAGAGTGTTATGTTTTGGGGATTTCTCGGCAAGTAGTGGGGTAAACGTGCTGGATAAAGAAAAGAGACGGGTTATCTAAGGCACACCCCCAAGCCTTAGCCTTGGCCTGATACTCCTCATATTCTGGATCGACACGGTCGATGCCATACTCGGGATTCGGGTATTGGCGATGGTCGGCCGCACCTGCCAAAACAACAGGGACCGGCCCATGCTCTAACATTTTTGTTCTCCACTCCCCTTTGGATGCGATTGGGGCAATGCCTTGTATCGTACAAGCAGCAGATTGTGGCGGCTGATCAGAACAGACATACTGGGTACCATCGGATGTAAAATACAGACCATCTTCCTCCACATACTTGTATCCATCCGCTTCGTTCTGGATAAATTTTACGCGCAATACCAGAGGAATTTTTTCCTTTTGGGCAAAAGACAATAAGGCTTGGCATGCCCGAAACATCGGCACACATTTCCAAGAATTGTGATCTCGGACATTGCTTTGTAGTATCTCTTGGAGCTGTGAGCCTCCTACTGCAGCTGCTGTCTCATGAACAAATTGCACGGATGCCGCAGACAGGAACTGTTTTGTTTTTTTAGCAAGGAAGTCTTTGAACGTATTGGTTACTGTGACAGCAGGAACATCTAATAGTTTGTAATTCGATTTTTTGGATTGAATCGTGAGGGTTTGCATCTTTTCTGGATGCACAAAATCGGTCATGACATACAAAATATAGGATGCAACCGCAAACAGAACATCCACAGAACAAGAAATATCCAAATCATTGGCCTCTATCAGCTGCTGCAAGGTGAGTGTTTTATGAGCTGAGAGAGAGAGGGTTGGTATTTTTAAGAGGACGCTATCAATTTTCTCGATCAGGGCCTGCATGGGTGACAGATCTCGAGACGCCATGCTGGCGATTTTGATGGCACGGATTTGGCAGGCATTTTCTCCGACTAAGGCATCAAATTGTTCTAAACGCCCTGCGACCAAATGGCCAAGTGCGTCGCGCGCTACGTGGAGGATGAAGCGGTATTCATCCAGCGATTTTCCCAGCTGCTTGCCCGCTCTTTCCTGAGGGGCATACGGCAGCAAGACAGAGAGTCGATAAGCTGCAGCATCAATCATACGATGCCCACAACCGTTTTTTCGAGAAGATGGCCTAGGAGAATACCAGGGAGAATCCCTAAGATCGCGATCCCTAAACCACCCAGGACGAATCCGACGATCGCCCCAGCACAGCCACACAGGACCTTGCCCATGATGCCGTACGATTGCGTTGCGTTGCTTTTTTTCATTTTTATCCTCATAATTTTACTAAATTTACAAATAATTCTATCAATTATTTTAATTAAATTCAACGAAAAAATACAATATGTTGATTGTTAGAGACTTATAATTAATAGTTGATTGTTATTTGTATTTTTAATATAATTAACTAGTCATGAATAATATTAGACCTTCCAGAGCCTCCAACCCGTACGATCTGTCGCAGACAGATGCCATCTCCACCTCGACATTCTATCCAACGGCTCGCCGGGAGGATGAAAGAGGCTTTCGTATAGTTCTGCAGCAGCTATCCAGAGAAATACTGAACTACCCCCAGACTTTTACATCGATGGAGGGCTATTGCTTACAGATGACGATACTGTTGCGCAATAACCAGCAACACCTACGGATTGACGATCTCAGATACCGTGCGTTTGCCTATCTCAACAGCACTTACTGTCGCATCGCACCCAATTCCAACGAACCCTTTCGTTATACATGGGACGCTCGAAGGGCGCTTTCAGATGAAGCACTTTCTAGCATCCGATCCTATATAACGGAGATTGTGTCGGCATTAACCCCTACAATCAATAGACTGGGCCACATACCTCTCTATCAGCACATGGAAGCCCATCTCTGCTTACTCGCCGATTATATCAATCCGGTAACGAACCAAAATTTAGTCGCTCAAGCCAGACTGTTAGCCACAGCAGATTGTCCTCAATATGGCCCGTATTTGACACAATTCAGACAGGCCATCTACACAAATGCCGCTCTACTGGAGCGTCCACTTTCTCAGTAAAAGCGGCAGCTGTTTTTCCTGCATCGATTCTAGTGTCCGATTGAATTGCTGGATGAGCTTGGTCTGTTTTCCTTTCAGTGCAATGAGATGGAGTCCTGAGCCTGTCAGAGGCTCTCCTGTGATTTTCAGTTTGCCTTCATAGAGATCATGCACATAATTCACAGCGGGGATCCGATTGAGCAGAGCGGCCCCAATTTCTCCCGATACCACTGCATTGAGTAGCTCTGGGATCGAAGGATAATCGCGCAGCAGAATCTCAGGGTAACTCTCGAGCACCAAAATCGCGGGATCATTCGTCAACGTCCCCACAAGATCGCCATGGATATCGCTCAGGTGTTGATAGCGAGCATTCACAGGTTGGATGAGAACCGGGCCTAAATGGAGAAAATTCTCTGTAAAATCGTACTTGGCTAGATTGAAATTATAAGACGCCATCGAGCTCAAAATGGCATCGTATTTGCCTGTATGGAGCCCTTCTAGAAGATCGCCAGGATTGACGGCGATCCGGACAAAATCTCTCCCCATGAAGTGCGCCGCTTCAATCAAAAAATCTTCGGCAAACCCATTGATGTAGGGAGCTTGGTTGCCAAAATCGAGCGGATACCAGTTGGGGTCGACTCCTAAGCGTACCGCACTGCCGCCACGACCGCCGCTACAACAGCTCAAAAGAGCCAAAAGGAATAAAACAACTACACGCACGCTTACAGTATTGCATAACAAGTAGAAATTGCGCATCCTCATTTCATGATTTTGGTCAATTTTGGAGGCCCTCGGAATCTGGAGGAAATTGCCCCCTTTTTAGAAGAATTGCTCTCGGATCAAGATGTGGTGGCGACGCCGTATCCCGCCTTTTTCCACCGTTGGCTGTTCAAAAAGATTGCGAGGAAGCGAGCGGCGCGCATTGTGAGCGATTACGTCTCCATTGGGAACAAATCGCCGATCTATGAGGACACGGAGGCGATCGGTGCGTATCTCAAAGCGGTCGTCTTCCACCGCTATCTACCCAGTACACATGCGTCTTCTCTCTCTGCAATCGAGGCGCTCCGAGAAACCACAATCCCCGTGCTACCGCTCTTCCCGCAATTTTCGTATGCCACCACGGGCAGCATCGCCCGCTTTTTTCAAAGACACCTACGGAAAGAAACGGTGCGGAAATTACAATGGGTTGGCTCCTACTGTGACCACCCTGCGTTCATCGCCTCCTGGCAGCGCAAAATCAAAGAATTTGTCCAAGGACGCAATATCCCTCGGCCCTTTTTCTTGTTTTCCGCGCACGGCTTGCCGCAAGCGTTTGTACAGCGCGGCGATCCGTATCAAGCCCAGTGTGAAAGGTCCGTGCAAGCAGTGATGCGCGCTTTCCCCGACATCCCTCATCTTTTGGCCTATCAATCGAAATTTGGGCGAGGAGAGTGGCTGCGGCCTTATACCAATGAAGTCTGCGAGAGCTGGAACGACAAAGAGCACACCGTCGTGATCATCCCGATTAGCTTTACCTCGGATCACATCGAGACGCTCTTTGAAATCGAAGAGATGTATGTGGCCGCTCTCACACAAAAAGGGGTCCCAGCGTACCGCTGCCCTGCACTGAATCGAGAAAAATATTGGCTTGAGAGTTTGCAGGAAATCGCTCGCTATCAAAAGACTATAGAAAATTTTCGGCTTGTTCGTAGACAGATTTTGAGGAATCATGTAGGCTCCATGCTCCCTTAATAACCAAGGAGTTTATATGACAACGATAGGAGATGCAATCGCATCCGTTCTTACTACACCGACAGCCGCAAATAACGCAGACCAAGGGAAAATGGGAAAAGCCCAAATAGTCAAAGTGGTCGCTGTCGCAGGAGGCACCATTCTCTTGAGCATTGTAGCTGCTAAACTCTCTGTACTTGCAGGCGTTGGATTGGCCTGGGGACTGTATGAAACAGCCAGGGTGGCACACAATGTCCAGCGCGAGTATTACCAAGCCTCCACTAAACCTGCAGGAGAAGAGCTCAAACAGAAACTCACTACTTGGGCACCTTGTGCGCGTTTCCTATCCAAATACATTTCAACTGACGCAATAAAAAAATATCTCTAACTCATCCACTGCAGAGCGGGAAATTTCCCGCTCTGTTATTCTCTGTTCTTTGAAAAACTTTTGGATCCGTCTCTTTCTCAGATTCTTTTCCCAGAAAAACCGGAGTGGGCCCCCGCGCCGCATCTTGGTAGTGGCAACAACAGCACTCGGCGACACGCTCTGGGCTACACCCGCTTTGGCCTCGCTGCGCCAATCCTTCCCAGAGGCCTATATCGCCGTCGTGACCAGTGGGGTGGGCATGGAGCTTTTGAAGCACAATCCAAATGTCGATCGACTCTATGAGTGGAAAAATCTGTGGCGATTATACAAACAATGGAAGGGAAAAGCATTTGATACAGCTCTCATTTTTCACGCCTCGCAGCGCCTCCCCTTACCTCTTTGTGTTGCTGCCGGCATCGGCCAGATTGTGGGGACAGCGGGGCTCAATAAGGGATTGGACGATTTACTGACGCTGCCACTGCCCAACATCCGCCAACATGAAATTGAGCGGAGACTCGCCATGGTTAAGGCCATCGGGGGCAAAGTCCACAACCATCGCCTTTCGCTCTTCTTAACTAAAGAGGAAAAACGGAATGTAAAGCCGCTTTACATTGCAGATCGCTGGGTGGCCATACACCCGGGGTCCAAAGATGTTTTCAAGCGGTGGCCGCTTAGTTCATTTGCCGAGGTGGGCAATAGGCTGCAGAAAGAATATGAGTGCCAAATTTTGATTACAGGGACACAAGAAGAAAGGGATCTGATGGCTCAGCTGGCCGCCAAAATCCCGGGCAGTCGGATCTTGGAACAGGGGCTTTCTTTGCGACAATTTGCCGCTGTCTTGGAAAAAATGGCGCTTTTGATCAGCAATGATACGGGACCTGTGCATGTAGCGCTGGCGCTCGAGCGGCCGGTGATCGCGATCTATGCCTCGACCGATCCGGAGCTGTGTGGACCTTATCAGGTACAAAGGGCCGAAGTGGTCGCCCGTCGTGCCACTTGCATGCCTTGTTTGAAGCGAAAATGCCAGGTCCCTTTTTGTCTCATGCAGATCGGGCCCGAGGAGGTCATTGCCAAGGCAGCCCCCTATCTGGTAATATAAAGATTCCATGAGAAACTTCCATATTGTCCTCGGTATCCTGATTGCAGCGGTGTGGGGCATCAATTTCATCGCAGTCTCATATGCGCTGCGCGATGTCTCTCCTATTTTGCTTTGCGCCATTCGATTTTTTTTGATCAGCATTCCTGCTGTCTTTTTCTGTAAACCACCGCAAGCCAATCGATGGCTGGTCCTGACGTATGGTGTGGTGATGTTTGCACTGCAATTTGCTCTGATGTTCATCGGGCTGTATTTAGGCATGCCCGCTGGGATGGGCTCTGTCTTATTACAGACTCAGGCCTTTTTTACGCTGTTTTTTGCACTTTTGTTCTTCAAAGAAAAACTCTCGAAACAGCAATTGGCAGGGATTGGCCTCGCCTTTTTAGGCATTGTTCTTGTGGCGATGAACATGGGCGGCGAGATGACGTGGGAGGGTTTTTTATTCGTGATGGCGGCGGCGTTTTGCTGGGGGCTGGGGAGTGTTTTGGTCAAAAAGATGGGGCGGGTCAACCAGGTGAGCTTGGTCGTTTGGGCAAGCACGATTTCATGGCCTCTGTTGCTGAGCGCATCGCTGTATTTAGAAGGCTGGGAAATGCTCTTGGGTGTCTATGAGCGCGCTGGTTGGCTGACGTACTTAAGCATTCTCTATACCACATTGGGCTCG
>JACQAR010000010.1 GCA_016194825.1 Chlamydiia bacterium | reverse complement strand
GCTGTGCCACTTTAGGCGATGTGATTTTAGCAGAGCCCGATGCTCTGATTGCTTTTGCAGGACCGCGCGTTGTTGAGCAAACCATCCGTCAAAAACTCCCTTCCGGCGCTCAGAAATCGGAATTTTTGCTCGAGCGGGGGATGCTCGATTGCATCGTAAAGCGGACAGAATTGAAGGAGAAGATCTCCTTTTTCATTGAGTTTTTTAGCGAAGAGAAAGAGATGACTCTTGCGAAAAAAATCGAACATCCGTTAAATGAGCTCCTGACAATCGCGAAAAACCATGCATAAAATCTCTGTTTCACTTCTTCTAGATGAGCCTGATCTTCTTCCGGTTTATGGAACAGAAGGGGCAGCTGGCGCTGATGTGAAAGCGAGACTGCAACAACCCCTGACCCTACTGCCAGGGGAAAGCGCGGTGATCCCAACCGGAATTCGGGTTGAGATCCCTGTGGGGTATGAAATCCAGATCCGTTCGCGCAGCGGATTGGCAGCAAAGAATCAAGTGACGGTCCTCAATGCACCGGGGACGATTGATGCAGACTATCGGGGTGAGATTTGCGTCATCCTGATCAACCACGGGAAGGTGCCTTTTGTAGTGACTCCAAAGATGAGGATCGCTCAATTGGTGCTCGCTCCTGTTGTGCAAGCACAATTTGAAATCAAAGAGTTGCTTTCAGCAACGCAACGAGGGGAGGGCGGCTTTGGGCATACTGGCGCGTAATCCTTTAGGAGATCTCTTCCGGCCTTTAAAAAAAAAGGTGGTCACAAAGATCTCCGACTATTTTGATCCTCGATTGGTGATGTTTTTGGATGTAGACACACGCAATGAAGCGATCGACAGCCTCGTCGATCTTTTAACCAGGGCAGGAAATTTGCCCGATCAAGAAGCATTTAAAAAGGCCATTTTGCAAAGGGAACAGCTCGTCTCCACAGGTATTGGGATGGGGATTGCGATCCCGCATGCAAAAATGAAAAACCTCGATACTTTTTTCATTGCGATTGGGATTCAGCAAAAAAAGGGGATTGAGTGGAACGCGCTCGATAACGCTCCTGTCCGCTTTATCTTTATGATTGGAGGGCCTGACGATCGTCAATCGGAATACCTCCAAATCCTCTCCATGCTCACCGCAAAAATCAAGGATACCGAGCTCAGGAAGAATTTATTGAAAGCGACTTCTGTAAATCCAATCAGCGATTCTGCTAGGTTCTGTGATATGGACCTAAAGCTAAAAGACGTTGCTGAGTTACTGAATGTGTCGGAAGCTACGGTGCGCCGCTGGATTTCCGACGGGAAAATTCCTTACTATCGTTTAAACCAACAACTCCGCTTCAATCGCAGTGAAATCGAAAGCTGGCTCTTAAGTTCAAAGCAAGAAGGAGAGTTTGCTGCGTTCAATGATGAAACTTCTTTTGGGTCTCACCAATTTGGTCTGTTTCGCGCCATTTATCGCGGCGGAGTCTACCGGGATATTTTAGGTCACACTAAAGAAGAAGTGATCCGTAATTCCATGTCTCTGATTGCAGAGCATCTCCACCTCGATGCAGAAGTGATCACCGAGCTTTTGCTCGATCGGGAACAGCTGATGCCGACTTCTTTAGCTAATGGTGTGGGAGTGCCCCATACCAGAGATTTTTTATTGCAAGAGTCTTATGATGTTGTTTCTGTCGTTTTTCCAAAGGATCCGATTGAGTATGGCGCCTTAGATGGTCAGCCGGTGGATATGCTCTTTTTCCTTTTTGCTTGCGATGATAAACGGCACTTACATTTGCTCGCCAAATTGGCGCATCTAGGCAGCAAACCGGAAAATTTAGCCTTTCTTCGGCATCGCCCAGAAAAAGAGGATCTCCTCGACTACATCAAGAAATGGGAAGTTGGATTAAAGCCTGTTCGCGAATTTGCTGTCTCGCATTGACCCTTTCAGGTTTTGCGGACTTAGCAACGCCCGCGGCAACGGGAATTGCCTATCATTATCTCTCCCATTTGGCATCGTATCTTTCTTTTCGTCGCTGCCAATGCGAGACGGCTAAGCAGTTTGGCTATTTTCAACCCGACGCTTCCTATCCCCAGGTTGCAGCTCTGTATCAATTCGCCCTTTTTTCCCATACAAGCGGAGAGCCTTCCGAGAGCTCTTTTTCTTATGGCTTGAGCACCAAAGTAGATGCTTTTGGCAATCAAGACACCTTTTTGGGGCAAGGGGTAGGATATGACTATACGCATGTTACCGATACAGATAAAGAGCGCGTCCACCTCAACATCGCCAACAGTTATTTTTATGTCTCGCATGAGGGATCTTGTGCTTTTTTTGAGGCGGTGCTCTTAGGAGCCTATAATCGGATCACTCAGCGATGGGAGTCTCGCAGCAATTTCCAGTTTTGTCCGCAAGCAGGTTTTGGGGGCGATTTTCAGTTTGATTGGGGGACGGTGGAGCCCTACACCTTTTGGAATACGATCCTGAATTTTCAATCCAGCTTTTCTGCGGAGCTGAATGCGACGTTTGGGCTCAGGGTGTATGAGAAGTGGAAGACTTCGTTTGGCTTTCTCTTGCTGCGGGAGTTTGTGGCCTACATTGGCACTGCGGTTTTGGATCGGGGGGCAGCCAACTTCAACAGCACCGAATGGAAGTCTACTTTCGACACAGGAGTAGAATTTTTGATCCGCACGACCAGCACCTATCTCTCCACCCAATACAGTCTTGCCGTGACCCCTCACACCTTGACCCAAGCCTGCCACCTCAGCCTGGGGTATTTCTTCTAATTAGAAAAGTGGCCCTGCAGGACCGGTTCTGGCTTTGATAACCGGTCGCGCCCTGATCACAAAACCGCAAACTGCGTTTGCGGCAGATTTGTAACCACTTGAGAGACAGCTGAATCATTCATATAGCAAAAATATCATGATATTGATATAATCTGAGGTAGATAATGAATGAGATGCCAGACGTGCGCCCCCTTCTTTGGGTTGCTTTATCAAAGCGGGATTTTGTAGAAATGCCCGAAGATGTAGTGAGTGACTTCGGACACTGGCTTTTCCAGGTGCAGAAGGGAAAAGTGCCCAAAAATGCGAAGCCATTAAGTGGATTCGGAGGGGCCCAAGTAATGGAACTATGGAAAGACAATGCTGACGGGACATTCCGAGCTGTTTATACCGTCAGGCATGCCGAGGTAGTCATCATTCTTCACGCTTTTCAGAAAAAAAGCAAAAAAGGGATTGAAACACCAAGGCAAGATAAAGAACTTATCCATTCCAGGATCAAGCTCGCAGAGATCGTATATAAAGAATGGAAAGAAAAAAAAGGCAGAAAATGACTAAAGAAACTGAATACGAAGCCGATGAAGACAATATTTTTGCTGCTATTGGGAGAAAAGATGCCGATGAACTCGTTGCTAGATCCGAACTGTTAGACGAAGTCGGAGATCTCATTGAGAAAAGCGGACTTACTCAGCACGAAGTTGCGAAAAAGCTCGGTATTAAACAATCTAAAGTTTCTATGCTAGTAAATGGGCACCTTTCCGAATTTAGCACCGACACTCTCCTCCATTACTTAGCCGTTCTGGGATGTAAAGTAGAAATTAGAGTTAGGAAACCGCATCGTCAGAATATTTTCTCCGGTAGGGGATGTATTGCAGTTTGCTAAATAGTGAGGCCCTTCGGGCCTTCAATGGCAAAAAATTTCTCTATTCATAACAAACTGTGAAGACCCGAAGGGACAAAATCTGCGCCCAGGCCCCAGCGACGCTGGGGCCTGGGCGCAGCCCGCGACTGGTTCTGGCACAGAGAAATCGGGGCGCATGAAGCGAGGAGCGGTACAAAAGTACCGCGAGGAACCAGCCACGCCCCTAGGGGCCCCCCCCCGAAAGACGCTTCGTCTTTCGGGGATGGGGGTAGGGAGCGCTTCTGCCGCAAACGCAGTTTGCGGTTTTTGTAATCAGGGCGCGACTGGTTATCAAAGCCAGAACCGGTCCCCTGGGGCGCAGGGGTGGAGCGGGAGCGGAACATCCCGGACGCCTATATTTAGACATCGTTTTCTTGTCTAATCGGGGGAGCGCTGGAGGGTCTTCTCTTTTTCGTCGGAGTGCGGCTTGTCGCTGCTACTCGCGTCTTCAAATTGGAGCTGCCCCTCTTTCGCTGTGATGGCGTACTTCTTCTCCGCATTCGGTTGGTGCAGCATCTTCTCAGCCAACGGATCCTCAAGATATTGCTCCAACACACGACGCAGCGGACGTGCCCCCATCTCAGGCATGTACCCCTTCTCTACTAAAAATTCACGAGCGGCATTGTCCAAGGTGACAAAAATCTTCTTCGAACTCAGCCGATCACACAACTTATTGAACTCGAGATCAATCACCTTCCGCAATGCCGGCTTGTCCAACGGCCGGAAAATCACCAGGCCATCGAGACGGTTGCGAAATTCCGGTTTGAAATGCTTCTCGACTGAACTTTCGATTTTTTTCTGCATCGACTGGTAGTCCAGCATATTCTCTTTTGCACCAAAACCCACTTCGGTCGATTTGCGGATCAAATCGGCTCCCAGATTCGATGTCATGATGATGATGGTATTGCGGAAATCAATCTTGCGGCCTACCGAGTCGGTCAGGCGCCCCTCTTCGAGAATTTGCAAGAGAAGGTTCATCACGTCGGGGTGCGCTTTTTCCACTTCGTCAAAAAGGACGACACAATAGGGGCGGCGTCTCACTTGCTCCGTGAGCTGGCCTCCCTCTTCATACCCAACATACCCCGGAGGCGAACCAGTCATCCGGCTGATCGCAAATTTCTC
>JACQAR010000087.1 GCA_016194825.1 Chlamydiia bacterium | reverse complement strand
GAGTTCCACGCCAATCTGCCGAAAGTAATGCGCATCGCGATCTTCAGGGAGAAAATCAACGCGCTTGTCACCGCCAACGTCAAAGACCCGGATCACTAAAGGGCCCCCGCGTAGGCTTTTGACCATCTTTTTATAGATCTCAAACTGTTCTTGCTCGCTGGGAAACTGCCGTTTGGACAGAAAGAGATACTCGGAGCGGAAAAGGCCAATCCCAGAAGCACCGTTCTTTAAGACGGAATCGATCTCTTTGGGATTTTCTAAGTTGGCAAAGATCCGCACTTCATACCCGTCGATGGTCTCTCCATGGAGATGGGCGCCTTTTTTCAGGATCTTTTGCTCGGTGGTCAGGTTGTGTTTGAGCTCTTGATACTTTTTCAGCGTGTGCCGAGTGGGATTGAGGATGATGAGTCCCTGCGAGCCATCCACAATCAGTGTATGGAATTCGATCTTCTTTAATTTCTTGATGTCGATATTGGCTACATAGGGAATCCCTTTGGCACGAGCAATGATCGCAGCATGGGAGGTGAGTCCCCCTCCTGCTGTCACAAAGGCGCTGATCAAAGAGGCGGTGGCTTCCACCGTCTCCGAAGGAACTAGTTCTTGTGCTAAGAGGATCGAATTGTGGGGAATTTCTGCTAGATTGAGTCGATTGGGAGACGAAGAGAGATGCCCCATGATGCGGCGCCACACATCAAAAATATCCCGGACGCGATCTTCAAAATAGGAATCGCGCAGCGTCGTGAAGCGCTCTTTGTACTCCTCCATGAGCGCCTGAAAAACCCGCTCTGTGGGCAGTTGGTGCTGTCGGATCCTCTCTTCAATCTCACTGATGATGAGCGGGTCGTGCATGATTTCCAGATGGGTCCCTAAAATGCCGACAATTTCAGGAGGCCCGTCGCGCTGAGAGAGTTCTTTCAGTTGCTCGAGATCTTTGCGGCTCGAATCGAGCGCTTCCCGATAGCGAAGGATTTCATTTTCTACTTCTGGTTTCGGGATCTCCGTATCGGAAAGATAGGTCTCCATCCCGTTGAGAAAAATGGGAAATCCAATCCCTATCCCTTTACTAATCGGCAGGCCGCGGAAGATCACTTCTTCTTCTTGCGCCATTTCTACCGCTCTCCAAATTCATTTTCAAAAGCACTGATAAGCCGCATGACGACTGCTTCTGAATCGATCCCTTCCGCGGTGATGGTGATCACCGTATTTTTTCTCGCAGCCAGCATCAAAATGCTCATGATGCTCCGCGCATTGATCGTCTCATTTTTACAGGTAAAAGTAACAGAAGACTTATACCCTTGGAGCAATTTCACTATAGTAGCAGCGGGACGGGTATGGAGTCCGAGAGGGTTTTTCACTTTCACATTACGGACGACTTTCACTCAACGTCCTCCTCTTCGATTTGGAGGGATGATGCGAGATCGCCTCCAGCAGTTTGGTGTTGAATTCTCGCGCAGAGTTATATCCCATTTCTTTCAGGCGGTGATTCAAAGCAATCGTTTCTAGCAATAATACGATATCGCGTCCGGGTTTTAAAGGCATCAAATGAAATGGGACACTGATGTCGATGATGGTGATGAATTTTTGGTCGAGCCCAACGCGGTCGTAAAAATGCTGGTTATCCCATTCTTCTAACTTCACGACGAGATCGATTCGCTTGCTGTGGCGGACGCACACCGCGCCGTAAAGATGCGCAATATTCACGATCCCTATCCCTCGGATCTCCATCAAGTGGCGTGTGATCTCAGGACCAGATCCTATCAGTTGTGAATTTTCACTTTTTTTCACGCGAACTACATCGTCACTGATGAGCCGATGCCCTTTTTCAATCAATCCGAGTGCAGCTTCACTTTTCCCAACAGAAGATTCCCCTTGGATCAGGACGCCTACACCGAAGATTTCAACTAATGTCCCATGCAAAGTGATGGTCGGAGCAAATTCTTCGAGGAGCAAGAAAGTGACTCGGCTCAATAGCTTGGTCGCAGAACCCGCATGTCGGAAAAGGGGGATTTTATCTGCTTCACACAGCGCTATGAGCTCTTTAGGCGGCTTACAGTTGCGGGCAATGATGACGGCAGGGGTCTGAGGTGATAGGATGTCTCGGAATCGGAGCTGTTTCGTCTCAGAATTGAGCTTACTCACATAGTCAATTTCCTGACGCCCGACAATCAGGATACGCGCTGTCACAAACCGCTTGGTTTCGCCAGTCAGGCTCAACCCAGGGCGTTGGGCCTCTGGCTTATTGATTTTGCGCCGCAGTCCTTTGCTGCCAGCAACAAGATTAAGCCCTAATTCTTTCCCGTGATTCTGGTAAAATTCTTGCACCGTGTACATGTTCTATAGAGATAAACTCATCCCCTGTAAATATTCACTCAACCATTCCAAAAACGTGGGGAACGCAAGGTTCTCTCTCCAGGATTTCCAATCGCTCGTGTCCGATATTTTATAATCAATCCCGGATAAATATATATTCCCCATTTCATTTCCTGGGTACCAATCGGTAAAAAAGCACTGAAATGCTAAAAGTCCCTCTTCTTCATAAAAGGGGATCAAAGAGTCGGGATCGACTCGCTGCAAACCGGAGCGGAGTGGTTCGCGATTTTCGAGGAGCATTTCCAAGACAATCCGCTTCATGTCTGCGATATTTTCACAAGGGAAGAGCCCCAGAGAGGACAATTTTCCAAATCCATTGTGAATCTGTAAAAAAAGGAAATAATCGCGGGGCAGGCTGACTCCTAATTCTTCTTGGCTGGAGAAAGTTTCGTCGGAATCAACAGGGGGTAGTCCGCGGAAAAAAGAGCGATTTTCTGCCAAACTATACACCATTTCTGCGCTGAGAGGCTGTCCTTCTTTTTCCTGTCCTAAGACGATGGAGATCTCTTCGAGAACGGAGAAGAAAGAGGCTAGCTTTTCATGGATGACAGGGTCAAAAGGGAGTTGATTGAGCCACGTATCGCGAACAAACGAGATGCGATCGGAGGCAGAGAGGCGGCTCAATTCAAACCAACTTCGGGGCAAATCTGTCGAAGAAAGAGAGTTCCAATTCAGCTCTTTTTCATCATTTAAAATGCGAAACTGCTTAAAATCTTTAAAAAATTGTCGCGCCAATTCATTCATTAAAATTAACAATACCGAGTTTTCTAAATTTGCACCACTAATTTATTGGATAGAGGCTTGTTGCATAAATCCAATCCGGTAAACAGAAAAGATTTACCACAGATAGGTTCAAGAGGCTATACGAACAAAAGGCTTTTTGCTATCGTACGGATATGTCCAAGGTTGTGATTGTAGGCGGAGGGTTTGGAGGGCTCAATGCGGCCAAAGCATTGGGAGGCTCTCGCCACGATGTGTGGCTAATTGACAAAACAAACCACCACCTATTCCAACCCCTTCTCTACCAGGTAGCCAGCGCCGCTCTTTCGCCGGGCGATATCGCAGTCCCCATCCGCGAGATCCTCAGCCCTTATGAAAATATCACAGTATTAATGGGAGAGGTCACGGCGATCGACAAACAAAAGCGGATCGTGGTCTTAAAAAATGGCGACTGCATCGGCTTTGACTATCTGATCCTTTCTGTAGGAGCACGCCATTCTTATTTTGGAAAAGATGAATGGGAACAGTATGCCCCTGGACTCAAAACACTCTCCGACGCACTGAAAATCCGAGAAAGAATCCTCATATCCTTTGAAAAAGCAGAGCGGTGTGACAGCATCACTGAAGCCAAACAGTACCTCAATTTTGTCATCGTAGGCGGAGGCCCTACCGGCGCAGAAATGGCAGGGGCTATTGCCGAAATTGCGTACGAGACGATGCTGAAAAATTTCCGGCGCATTGATGTGACAAAAACCAAGATTTACCTCGTTGAGGGCTCGCCTCATATTCTTCCTGTCTATCCCGAGTCGCTCTCGATCAAAGCAGAACAGTATCTCGATCATTTCGGGGTGAAAGTGATCACTGGCAAGAGAGTCACCAATATCTCTTCTCAAGGGGTAGAAGTGGAGGGAAACCTGATCCCTGCCCACAATATCTTATGGGCAGCAGGTAACCAAGCCGCTCCTCTTCTTAAAACATTGGAGTGCCCTCTCGACAAACAAGGCAGAGCCCAGGTGGAAAGCGATCTGTCGATCCCAGACCATCCGCACATCTTTGTGATTGGCGACGCAGCCTGCGCCATCGACAAAAAAGGGAAACCTCTCCCCGCTTTGGCGCCCGTTGCCGTCCAGCAAGGGCGCTATGTCGCTAAACTGATCCGCAAAGAGCTGCCCAAATCGGCCCGCCCTCCCTTTAGCTATCTGGATAAAGGGACCATGGCCACCATTGGCAAGACCAAAGCCATTGGGACGTTTGGTCAAATCAAATTTCACGGCTTTTTGGCCTGGCTCGCTTGGTGCTTTGTCCATATCTTGTATTTGATTGGATTCCGCAATCGGATTATCGTATTAGGGCAATGGCTGTTTTCCTACTTCACATCCAAGCGAGGAGTGCGTCTTGTCTATCGCTCCGTGGATGAAGAGTTTCCTACAAAGCGGTGAG
>JACQAR010000080.1 GCA_016194825.1 Chlamydiia bacterium | reverse complement strand
CCGATTTTTGAATCACGATCAGTATAAATATAGTATCGTCTGGAAGAATGGGGGCGGCTGGACTCCGGGACTCCCGCCGGGGAAAAACTAGTTTTTCCCTTCTCGCCCTAAAAACGCCAAGACTTTGGCGTTTTTCCTCCCTGCAAAAATTTCGCGGAGCTCAATTTTTGGGGGCGGCTGGACTCGAACCAGCGGAGCCCGAAGGCGAGGGATTTACAGTCCCTTGCAATTGCCGCTATGCGACACCCCCGTAAGGAAGCACTTGCTGGCGAAAGGACTTGAACCCTCAACCATCCGATTACAAGTCGGGCGCTCTACCAATTGAGCTACGCCAGCAAAAAAATCACCCCTGAGAAGATACCAAAACATCCCCTTTACTCTCAAGAGGCTGTGTGACTTGAACGGCACTCAATGCCTCAGCAGTAGGAGATGGTTGGGGAGCCAATACCCGAGATTGAAAGAGATGGATCGCTCGACCCTGCAGAGAAGCCGCCGGAACCTCACTAAGAGGCGCCGCCAAAAAACGACCCCGCATCATCTTGCTTTCACAACATTTTTTGAACTTTTTCCCTGACCCACAATGGCAGGGATCGTTTCGTCCTGGTCTTTTCATGAATATACTAATTTCATTTTTAAGACCTTCGATTCTAGCGACAAAAAACATTAAAGTCTACACTAGATGGCCATGGAAATCAAAGTGCCTGTGGCTAAACCTCCTTGGTCTAAGCTAGGAAGAGAGTTGGAAAGCTGCGTCCGCAAAGCGATTTTTGATTTTTCCCTATTCGATCAGGGGATAGAAAAGATCGCCATAGCTCTGAGCGGCGGAAAAGATAGCCTGGGGCTATTATTCTTGCTACACGCTTTAAGAGGCAGAGGCTTCCCTAAGTTTGATTTGGTAGGGATTCATGTGGATGGCGAGTTCACTTGCGGTGCAGGTGTCGATGCAAGGTATTTAGGGCAGATCTGCCAAGAATTGGGTGTCGAATTGGTCCTCTGCCACTCGACACAAAAATTGGAAACACTGGAATGCTACCGCTGTTCGAGAGAAAGGCGCTCGCTGATTTTTGAGGCTGCGAAAAAAGCGGGCGCTACGACAGTTGCCTTTGGACACCACCGCGATGATAGCGCACAGACGCTGCTACTCAACTTGTTTCAAAAAGCAGAATTTGCCGCAAACTTGCCCAAAGTACACATGCATGACTATGGCGTGACGATCATCCGCCCTCTGATTTACGTGACGGAACAATCCTTAAGAGAATTTGCCCAGCTGTATGGCTTTGCGCGGATTAGCTGCCAGTGCCCAGTCGGACAAAACTCCAAGCGTAAAACGGTCGATCTGCTTCTGCAAGAGATTGAAAAACATTTTCCGCACGTGCGAGGAAATATGGCAAGAGCAGGGCTTTTATATGGCTCGGATAAAGCAGCAAAACCTTGAAACTCTTGAGAGGAAGTGGTCTTTCTGATAGCGTTGCACTTATGGCATTACCGATTGCGAAAACATATGTTTTCATGGAGCTGGCCACCTTCATCGGCTACTTCATCGCTCTTTTAAGTATCGCCTTTTTCTCCTATCAACGACAAAGGAATGCCACCGACTTCATCATCGGCAACCGTTCGCTGAATTTCTGGCTGACGGCCCTTTCTGCTCATGCCAGTGATATGAGTAGCTGGCTCTTTTTGGCTTACCCGGCCACTGTATTTGCTGAAGGGGTCTTTGCAGCGTGGGCTGCAGTAGGACTCACAGGGTTTATGTTCCTCAACTGGCATTTCATCGCCCCCAAACTGCGTACGATCACCGAACAGTCCAACAGCTTGACCCTAAGTTCTTATTTCGAAGCGCGATTCAGCGACACGTCGGGCGCCATTCGCGTCGTATCGGCTGCGATGTCTGTCCTCTTTTTTACTTTCTACATCTCCTCAGGCTTGGTCGCGATGGGGCTGCTCGTGGAAACGCTCTTTAATTTGGACTATACGGTGGGGATTTCCATCGGGTTGGGGATCGTGGTCTTGTATGTCTTCATGGGCGGATACCGCACCGTGGCCTGGATAGACCTATTCCAGGGCTTTTTTTTGCTGGGTGTGATCGTATTTGTGCCTCTTGCGCGCAGCCAACAAACTTTCCACATCGCTTTTTCCCAATTTTGAACCTTTTACCTTATTTCAAATCGTCATGGCAATAGCCGCTTGGGGCCTCGGCTATTTTGGACAGCCTCACATCATCACAAAATTCATGGGGATCCGCCAAGTGAGCGATATGTATAAAGCAAAATACTTAGGCATCAGCTGGCAGATCATTGCTCTTTCCGCTGCGACTCTGGTGGGATTGGTGGGGATCTATCTGTTTCCCCATGGAGTGGCCGATCCGCAACGATTGATTTTGGACATTGTGAAACTGACCTTCCCCGCATTTGTCGCAGGGTTGGTCCTCTGTGCCATTTTGGCCGCAACCACCAACGTGATGGCCGCTCAGATCTTGGTCGTCGCATCCAATTTATCCGAAGATCTCTATAAGCGCCTTTTGCGCAAACAGGCAGATCCTGTCGAGCTGCTTTGGGTGTCTAGAATCTGTGTCCTCTTGATCGCTTTAGTAGGGTATGTGATTGCCTTCTTTAAGATCGCGACGATCTATCAGCTCGTCCTCTACTCTTGGTCGGGACTTGGTGCTTCGTTTGGACCGCTTGTTTTGTTCTCGCTCTACTGTAAAAATCTCAACCGCTATGGCGCTTTTACAGGCATTTTGATCGGGGGCTTGACAGCAGCGGTATGGCCCTATGTGGGAAAAGAGCTTTCTACTTTGATCCCATCGGTGGTGGCAGGATTTCTTTTAAGCTCGATTTCGATCTTCTTGGTCTCCTACGCGTGCAAAAGAAAAGTTTTGGCCTCTTGAAAATTATCTGAAAGATAGGGCATATTTTATTCATGTCAAAGTCAAAACGACCCTTTATCCTCATTACAAACGATGACGGGATCCAAGCTCCCGGCATCCGACACCTCTCGCAATCGATAGCTCCTCATGCCGATGTCGCCATTGTGGCGCCTCAGAGTGAAAAATCAGGCTGCGGGATGTCTATTACGTGGACACGCCCACTTCACATTTCAGAATTTCCTTGGGAAAATGAAACTCCCGCCTGGTCCATCAATGGGACACCTGCCGATTGCATCAAAATGGCGCTCGCGGTCCTTCTCAAAAAAGTGCCTGACTGCATCGTTTCCGGTATCAATCGTGGCTCGAACGCAGGCCGTACCGTCCTCTATAGTGGAACCGTGGGTGGCGTCATCGAAGGGGCGCTCAAAAATATCCCTGGCTTTGCCTTCTCATTTGCTGATTTGATCCCCCCTCCCCTCACCTCGACAGAACCCTACATCTGGCCTATTGTTAAATATTTCTTAGAAAACCCGCTGCCATCAGGGACTTTTCTAAACATCAACTTCCCCTACAATAGCAAAGACCAGATCAAGGGATTTCGGTTGGCGAAGCAAGGGCGCGGCTACATGGTAGAATCTCCCGACCGCAGGATTCATCCAGAAGGAGCCCCGTACTACTGGTTAGGCGGCAAATGGGTCTCTAATCAAGAAGCACCTGATAGTGATGTGGCTGGCTTAGAAGCAGGCTATGTAACGGGCGTCCCGATCCATATCAGCGAGCTGACCGATCATGAGGCTTTCCACAAGCACAAGCACTCGATTGAGGCGCTTTTTGAGAAAGCAGCTGTTCAAAAGTAAGATCTAGAATGGGATAGCTCTCCCATTCTGGATCATCGAAGTGCCACCATTCATAGGCAAAAGGCAAAAATCCCTCTTTTCCCATTGCCTCTTCCAAAATTTTGCTATTCTTCTGTGCTTCTAGAGGCACATCAGAACAGCCTCTATGCGCTCGATCGCTAAAATCATCAAATCCTGTTGGCATCAAAAGCTCTTTTCCCGCTTGATCCATGAGGGTGAGATCCACGGCAGCCCCCCGATTATGTCGCGAGCCTTGCGCCGGATCGGCTACATAGCGCGGATCTGGAAGAAAATCCCAAAAGATTTTGGTGACATGATGCGGACGATAGCCATCAAACACTTTGAGGCCCAATCCTCTTTTTTCCAAAGCCTGTTGGACCCGGTGGAGCCGCTCTGCAGTCTTCCTCTGCAAAAAACAGTGCGGGCTCGGGTAGACCGGCCTACCTAAAAAATTATCAGGAGTCGCATAGACGATATCCAAGCAAATACGGGGACTGACGTGGCAAAGCTCTAGCAACTGTGACATCGACTTGTTCATAATGTTCTTACAGTATATGATAGATGATCATTTCGGGCGTATAGCTCAGTTGGTAGAGCGCCTGTCTTACACACAGGTGGTCATAGGTTCGAGTCCTGTTGCGCCCAAATGAGGCCGTTGCAAAACTGCCTCAAATGACTGTTTTCTGCGGGAGTAGTTCAATTGGTTAGAGCGCCGCCCTGTCACGGCGGAAGTTGCGGGTTCGAGCCCCGTCTCCCGCGAACCTCGCGAGGAAGTTAGATGCCTCAAGCTGCACAATCGACTCTTAAAAAAAGAATCATTAATTATCTTTTTAGCTTTATTGGCATGTCCATTGGCGCATTTTTTGCTGCCCTGGCCATCCGCGTTTTCCTGATCCCCAACCAGCTGATTGATGGCGGGGTGGTGGGTATCTCTCTGATCCTGGCGCGGATCTATGGCGATAGCTATCTCTCCTATTTCCTATTGATCTTGAATATTCCGTTCATCTTTCTTGCTTTTCGCTACATCCGGCGCAACTTTGTCGCCTATATGCTCGTCGCCATCGTCCTTTTTGCCTATTTTCTCTATCTACTGGAGCGGATCCCTTCATTTGGCGCAGACCCATTAGAGGCGATCATCATCGGCGGCGCTTT
>JACQAR010000079.1 GCA_016194825.1 Chlamydiia bacterium | reverse complement strand
TAAGTTGGGCGATGCAGCCGGCTTCAAAGATGAAGATGCCGGCGCAGCCAAAAATCAACTTTTGAGTTTACGTGGGTATAATATATCCAAAATGGAGTTTGGTTTTTATGACAAAGAATTCGTTTGGTTTTGAAATGACGGCTTTGGTCCTTTTGATTATCGGCGGGGTCAATTGGGGATTTGTCGCATTATTCGACTGGGATCTTCTGGCCGGTTTTTTTGGGCCAGAGGCTGCTATGACCCGTGTTGCCTACGGAGCAGTAGGTGTAGCCGCCGTATATCGGATCATTCTCTGGATCCAGCAGAAAACAAGATAAGCTTTCTAGAATAAATTTAGGGAGTATAAGAGCCTGTTTCAACGACAGACTCTAAGAGGTTGTCTATAAAGTTAGTTTCAGTCGATTTTGCGGTTCTTTTGAGCCGATTTTCGACTTCAAAATTGGGGGGCTATATCGACACCCAGTATATTGCCCCCCAATTTTGAATCGAAAAGCGGCCAAAATAATCCGCAAAAGCGACGAAACCTAACTTTATAGACAACCTCTAACCCCTATCCCCAGAGACGAAGCGTTTTTCGGGGGCGCCTCTAGGGTGTGGCTGGTTCGTCGCCATGCCTTTGTAGCGCTTTTATGTAGTTTTAGATAGAGGCGGGCTTCGGCTTAGCGGCCAAGTAGCCCTGTCGCAGTTCCGCGCTATACACCAGCCATAACCCGAACAGCAAAATGCCTGTTGATAAAAGGATGGCAGCCGAGGGTGTTTCTCCTAAAATCAACCAGCTGGTGAGCGAGGCAAAAATCGGGCTAAAAAGTCCGATGAACGAGAGGAGTGTGGCTGTGATTTTTTTCAATAATTTCCCATAGAGATTGTAGCAGAGTAAATTGGAGATAAAGATCATCAGCGATAGGCCAATCCCAAAGCTGGCCCAATCGCTTCTGGGGACCGGAATGGGGGTCCAATTTTCTACAAGAAAGGAATGTCCAAGCGCTAAAATGCCACCGATCAGCATGCTGGTTCCGTTGGCCATTGTGGGCGTGATGTCCTGTACAACAATCTTTCTCAGCAAAACCCAGCCATACACAGAGCAAAGACAGGCTCCCATGACTGCAAGCTCGGGCCAAGATAGGAAGGGCAATGAGGTGAGCAACTCATCTCCCCCTTTTTGCGAGTAGAGGACGGGAAAGATTCCGGCAAATCCAACGAACATACCAGTCCATTTTCTTCGATTCATTTTCTCGCCAAAATGGATGTAGGAAAAAAGGGCGGAAAAGAAGGGGCCCATGCTGTAGATGAAGCAGGTTTTTGCAGCTGTTAAATACTGCAGACCCCAGCATTCTAGTACATTAGAAAAGTAGACGCTGAAAAGGGCGAGAATCGCTAAAGAAAAAACTTGCTTCCCAGTGATCTGGAGTGCGTTGCGATTCCGGAGGTAGAGATAGCTTAATAGTATAGCCCCTCCAATCACCATGCGAGATCCAGTTAGAAAAAAGGGGGAAGCGTGCTCGAGCGTCAGTTTCCCGAGGGGAAACATGATCGACCAGATCAAGTAGACCAGAACCGCTGGCACCAATGAAAGAATTTGCATAACCCTGTTGTAAAGGCTCCATTTTACCCGTAAAAGGGGCGCGCGTCAAACCTTTTGGTGTAAATGTGGCTGAATTTCTTGATACGCGGCATTAAACAAATTTTTTGCCTTTGGGTTGGATTCCGATTGGTAATTAGCATCCTTGGGAAGTTCGATTGCCATGTTTTGAACAGTGCCTTCCGTAAGCTCCCCTTCCAGGTTGCGCGCCTGTTGGCCGAACAACGGAAGTTGTTGGCGGTCTGGGTGTTTCACATAATAATCAATCAAGTGGGTGACGGTCCATTTAAATACATCCACGCCGTTCGGCGCGTATCCCTCCGCCAACCCTTCTTTAAATTGTTCTCGTTCGTCAGGGGTTTTTTCTGCCAACCCCGTTTGCACCGCCTTCCAGAGGTATTGAGCATGGGGACTTAACTTCTTTGGTGGTTCGGGGATGGGGGCTGCTGCTCCTATCAGCGGGAAGGCGGGAGAGCCTTGGGAGTTGCTCCCTGAGGGTTTTTGTTCGTGTTTCGCGCCGTTCAACGGTGTTCTGAAGGTCATAGATAAAGGCAAGCCTTGCGGAAGACCCCTCGATGTTTCTGTGCGCGAACCCATCCCCGCGAATAGCGTGATCGGGAGGAGAATGATATCCAGCGTGATGGCGATGGGGAGGAAGAAAAATGCCATGACAAACTTTGCCACTTTTCTGGCGGCTTCGCAACAGGCGAGAGTCGTGGAAGGGTTCTTTGGTACAATCCCGGTCAAACATTGTGTTGTTAGACAAAAAGGGGCGAAAGAAATGGCTTGAGTCATGCAGCCTCCTGAGTTAAAATTTGAGAGCGTTAATATAAAGCAGACAATGAATTTACTAAACGAATTTCTTTTCTTTTTGCAGGTGTTGATCGTTGTGGTGTTTACGTTAATTGCGCTCCGTGCTCATAAAGCAGCTCTCGGTTCTTTCATTGCGCTTTGTTTTGTTTTGGCCAATCTATTTGTGGTCAAACAGATTGATCTATTTGGTCTCACGGTGACTGCGAGTGATGTATTTGCCATTGGTGCTATTTTAGGGCTGAATTTGATGCAGGAGTATTTTGGAAAAGAGGAAGCGCAAAAGACGGTCCGCCTGGGGTTTTTAGCTCTGATTTTCTTTGGGATTATGACTCAAGTACACTTGGCCTATACGCCAAGTTTAGTCGATACAACGCACAGCTCATTTGTGGCCATTTTTTCTTCTACCCCTCGGATTTTAATGGCCTCTTTTCTCGTCTATTACCTAGTCCAAAAGTGGGATATTTGGTTCTTTCAGAGACTGCAGGAGTGGTGTAAGGGAAAAAAGTGGGGGTTGCGCCTCTTTCTTTCGCTGTTCGTATCACAGGCAATGGACACAGTTTTATTTAGCTTTTTAGGCCTCTATGGTCTTGTCGATTCCCTCTTCGACATCATCGTCATGAGTTACGCAGTCAAGTGCGCCATCATTTTACTCAGTTCTCCCATCGCTCTCTTTTCTAAGCGGTGGGTTCGCCGTGAGGTGACATGAGCTCTTTTCGTTTTGAGATCCTACATCAGTCGAAAAAATCGCAGGCACGTGTCGGGAGGATCCACACGCCGCATGGGGTGATTGATACTCCGAATTTTGTCGCTGTAGGGACCAATGGAACTCTCAAGGGACTCGACAACCAGATGGTCGATTCGATTGGGTTGCAACTCATGTTTTGCAATACGTATCACCTTCTGTTGCAGCCGGGAGTAGAGGTGGTACGGCAGGCTGGAGGGCTACACCGTTTCATTGGGCGGCAATTGCCTATCATTACGGATTCAGGGGGATTTCAGGTCTTTTCTTTGGCCTATGGTTCAGTGGCCGATGAGTTGAAAAGCCGTGGAACTAAAAAGCGCGATGGGCATGTGCTGAAGATCCAAGAAGAGGGGGTTCTTTTTCGTTCGTATCGCGATGGGCAGCTCATTTTGCTCACCCCAGAGACTTCTATCCAAGCGCAAAAAGCGTTGGGGGCTGACATCATCATCCCATTTGACGAGCTTCCTCCCTACCACATTGACAAAGAGAAACTCAAGAGCTCCTTAGATCGGACCCATCGCTGGGAAAAGCGCTCTTTGGATGAACATTTGCAAAATCCCATGGAGCAAGCGATCTATGCAGTGGTGCATGGAGGGGTCGATCCTGAGCTGAGGCGCGAAAGCTGCCGATTTCTCTCTGCCTTGCCATTTGATGGCTATGCGATTGGGGGTTCTTTGGGGAAAACAAAGCCGGAGATGGTGGGTATGCTGCGCGAGTTAATGGGGCAGCTTCCTCCAGAGAAACCGAATCATCTGCTCGGCATCGGCGATCTTGAGTCTTTGGAGCACTGCATTCCGCTCGGCATCGATACGTTTGACAGTTCTTATCCAACGCGAGCGGCCAGACATGCTCTTCTGTTGACGCAGCAAGGCAATGTGAAAGTGGAAAAACGGGAATGCCAGCAACAGTTTTCTCCGATCGATCCGGATTGTTCTTGCTGGACCTGCCGCCATTTTTCTGTGGCGTATTTGCATCATCTATTCAAAGCGCAGGAGCTTACTGCATACACTCTCGCCACCATCCACAATCTCCACTTCATGGTGGAGCGGATGCGCCGTTATCGCGAGGCGATTTTGGCCGATGTTATATGAGATCTATGATAAGAGACATTCTCTGAATTAACTTTCTGTCGATTTTTTGGTTTTTTTGAGCCGATTTTCGACTTCAAAATTGGGGGGCTATATCGACACCCAGTATATTGCCCCCCAATTTTGAATCGAAAAGCGGCCAAAATAACCTAAAAACTCGACGAAACGTTAATTCAGAGAAGGTCTCTAAGAACCTATCCCATTGC
>JACQAR010000077.1 GCA_016194825.1 Chlamydiia bacterium | reverse complement strand
AGCCAGGCGAAGTCGGCGTCAAAGCCTCACCCCAAAGACGATGCGTCTTTGGGGACCCCTCAGCTCAACTTGAATAAGTTGAGCGATGCAGACGGGCTCAAAAGCGGTGGCTGTCCGACGCCGGCAGAACCGATTTTGGAATCACGATCAGTATATACCTATATCGGCGTACAAGTGGTCGCAGAGACGCAATATGGACTGTGGCGCAATTGGCCTTTAGAGAAGTGGAGAGAGCTCTTTGAGCGTTTGGCATATGTAGGAAACCATAAAATTTTGCTCTTTGGATTTGGGAAAGAGCCTGAAATCACAGGTGAGCATATCATCGATTTGCGGGGAAAAACGACGCTGTATGAGCTTCTTTCCATCATCAAAAATCGGTGTCGCCATCTCGTTTTGCCCGACTCGGGAATTTTGTCGATGGTCTATTACTTAAATACCTCTTTCCCCATTCAGGTGGTCTCTCTTTGGGCCGATCCCAATCACGGCATCTTGAAGCAAAATGTGGCCTCTCCCAACCCGCAGTTGCAACATACGCCCCTGATTGCTTCTGAGCGCGATTTGAACCGTGTGAGTGTCCATGCGGTCATGGAGTGTTTGGTTCCAAGCCGCCCTCTCCAACACTGCATTTCTTACACGGAGATCGAGCCACAGTCTACGCTTTCTGGTGTGGGAGCGATCTTGCTGGCAGGCGGACAAGGAACGCGCGCCGGACTCAAAGGGCCGAAAGGGATTCTTTCTGTGCATGGAAGGAGTCTATTCCAGTGGATTTGTGAGAAGTTGCCGGAAAAAAATTTTCCTCTCGCCATCATGACATCGCCTCTCAATCATGAAGCGACGCTCTCTTTTTTCAAAGAACACCATTTTTTTGGCCGTGAAATTTTCTTCTTTCCGCAATCGCTCGGTACCATTCTCAACGAAAAAAAACGGCCGATTGCACTAGGTCCTGATGGAAATGGGAGCGTCTATAAAGCCTTTGTCCAATCCGGACTGGCTGATCAATTTGCCTCGCGAGGGATAGAGCTCATGATGATTGTGCCGATCGAAAATGCGCTCGCTGATCCTGCAGACGCAACGCTGATTGCCCATCATCGAGCCAGCGGCGCCGAAGTGACCATCAAGTGTGTTGAAAGAAAGCGTGCCGATGAAGCAATGGGCGCTTTGATTGAACGGGAGCATCGGATTGAAATTTTAGAGTATCTCTATTTGAAATCGAATGAGACCTACAAATATAACAATACAGGGATGATGGCGATGGATTTGGCTTTCATGCGGAAGATGGCGTTGGTCGACCTCCCATTACACTGGGTACAAAAGAATATCCAAGGGCAATCGACGTGGAAAGGAGAGCGGTTCATCTTCGATGCGTTGAAATATACGCGCAAAGTGAGTGCTGTTTGTTATCCGCGAGAACTTTGCTATGCCCCTCTCAAGAGCCTGGATCAACTGAGCGAGATTGAAGCGCTTCTGGAGCGAGTCATATGAAAAAAATAGCCTATTTAGGAGCAGGGACCTGGGGGTTTGCGCTGGCGACGTTGCTGGCCCGCAATGGACATAGCGTCAAAGTCTGGACACGCAAACCAGAGTTTGCGCAAGAGCTGGAGAAGTCTCGCGCCCATCCTAAATTACCAGAATCCAAAGCGCCTCCACAGCTTAGCTTTACATCCGATCTCAAAGTGGCTCTACAAGGTGCCGATGTCATTGTAGAGAGCGTCACTTCCGCAGGGATCCGCCCTGTCTTTTCAGAAGTGTTGAAACAGATGCCGATTCGGGTGCCTGTCATCCTCACCTCCAAAGGGATCGAACAAAAAACCCAGCTCCTTCTCCCCGAAGTACTCTCGGAGCTGCTTGGACAAGCGCACTCTCCTCTAGTCGGAGGAATGAGCGGTCCGAGCCATGCCGAAGAGGTGATTTTGGAGCAGCCTACTTCCCTCGTCTGCTCCGCCTATGATCCACAGGTGACCAAACTGATTTGCGAGCTATTTACAGCTCCCACATTCCGGATCTATCCCAACTCTGATTTCCACGGTGTCTGCTTTGGCGGAGCCATGAAGAACATCATTGCGATTGCGTGCGGAATTTCCGATGGAATGGGGAGCGGTGATAATGCGAAAGCTGCCCTCATGACGCGAGGATTGCACGAGATGAGAAAATTATCCGTTGCTAAAAAGTGCCGGCCCGAAACGCTCAATGGCTTGTCAGGTATGGGAGATCTGTGTGTCACCTGCATGTCTCGGCATAGCCGCAATTACCGTTTTGGGAAATTGATTGCGGAGGGATTTTCACCAGAAGGAGCAAGACAGCAGATTGGGATGGCCATTGAAGGCGTATACACCTGTGTTTCGGCTCGTGCTCTGGGCAGACAGCACCACATCCCTATTCCGATCACAGAGGCCACGTATGAGATCCTCTACGGAGGACTCGATCCTCGAGAAGCAGTCAAAGCGCTGCTACAAAGAGCGATCAAAGAGGAGCATCTGTGAACCTCTTAAAAGTGGTCACAAGTCAAGAAATGGCTCGGATGGAAGAGAGCGCAATCCGCCAAGGGGCTGACCCAGAACATTTCATGCTCGAAGCCGGCAAACAAGTAGCGCGGCAAGCCACTCTTTGGATCGAGCGCAAAAAGACTCCTAAGCGAATCGGGCTTCTCATCGGAAAAGGAAATAATGGAGGCGACGCATGGGCAGCGGGCGCTTTTTTACGAGAAGAGGGATTTGAGGTGCACGCCTATCCCATTTTTCCCTCCTCCCTGTGCTCCCCTCTCAATCAAAAAATGGGAAAACTCTTCCTACAAAAACAAGGGAAAATCGCCAAAGAGCTCCATTTTGAACAAGAAGCTCTTCTCTTAGACGGATTGCTCGGCACGGGCTTTTCTGGACAAGTAGAGGGCAAGCTCAAAGAGGCGATCGACGCTGCCTGCGATTCGCGTACGCCGATTCTCGCGATTGATATTCCGTCTGGGCTTGACGGAACGACAGGGGAAGTGCGCGGCGCTGCCATCCGCGCGAGCCTGACCGTAGCACTCGGCTGTCTCAAGAGTGGTTTTTTCCTCCGAGAAGGGTGGAACCATGTGGGCAAAATCCAACTCGCAGATTTTGGCATGCCGCAGGAATTTGTGGAAAAAGCTGCAGCTTTCTCTCTAGCGCCGTCTATTGAGCTTCTCAAAACTCTATTGCCTCCCATCATCCCCAATCGGCACAAATACCAGGCAGGCTATGTCCTGGGCTACGGAGGCTCGGAGTTATTTCCGGGCGCCGTGAAGCTCTCGGGGATGGGTGCTCTCAGGGCAGGGGCTGGTATTGTCCGCCTTTTTTCTCCCGAGCCCATTGGGGATGCCCCCGATGAGTTGATCTGTCACATCTGGAATGAGAGCGAGTGGTATGCCGAAATGAAGCGTGCTCAGGCGGTTTTTGTAGGTCCCGGTTTGGGGCAAAATCAAAAGGCATGGCTCGTCGAGCATCTGCCTCGTATCACAGCGAAATGCGTCATCGATGCTGACGCCTTGCAGCCGCAGTATTCATTCCCCAAACAGGCCATTTTAACACCTCATAGAGGAGAGGCGCTGCGTCTTTTAGGACTCAAGCAGATGCCTGTGGAAGAAGAACTCTTGGAACTCTGCGGTGCATTTTGCAAAGAAAGAGGCCTCATCCTAATACTGAAAGGTGCGCCGAGTTTTGTGGTGAGCGCCGATCAGAACATCGTCATTCCGTTCGGCGATCCAGGTATGGCAACTGCTGGCAGTGGCGATGTGCTCACGGGGATTTTGGCGGCTCTTTTGGCGCAAGGGATGGAGCCGATACCGGCTGCCATTCTGGGCGCTTCGCTCCACGCCATTGCGGGAGAAGAGGCGGCTCGCGTGCGCGGCTCGTACGGCCTGATGGCAAGTGATATTGTTAACCATCTGTCACATGCCTATTTACGTCTAATGTAAAGCTGCTTTACATGGACGAGGTATTGCAAAACTCTTCGGCGTCGCCGAGCCGGTCTTACCGGCTCTGACAAGGGGCATCCAAAATCATCGATTTTCTGCTGCCGTGGAGTGGTTCAATGACCTCTGGAACCACTCGACGAAATGAGCGAGACCTTCTTCTAAAGAGACCCGAGGGTGAAATCCCAATAGTCTCTGGCTTTTTTCAATGTCGGCATAGGTTGTGAGTACTTCGCCCGGTTGCATGGGGAGGAATTGACGAATCGCTTTTTTTTCCAGCCGCTCTTCCAAGATTTCCACTAAGCGCAAGAGCGGCACGGGCTGATGGTTCCCTAAGTTGAAAATTTCGCAAGGAGCGCCTAAATCGATCGCAGCGATGATCCCTCGCACAATATCGTCGATATAGGTGAAATCGCGCGCCATATTCCCTTGATTGAAGAGTTGAATGGGCTCTCCTCGGCAAATTTTTTCACAGAATCGGTAATAGGCCATGTCTGGCCTTCCCCAAGGACCGTAGACAGTAAAAAATCTCAGCCCTGTGACAGCTAGGCCATAGAGGTGATGGTAAGCGTGCGCGATGAGTTCGTTCGCTTTTTTCGTCGCGCCATAGAAATTTGTCGGACGGTCGGTGGGGTCTTCGGTGCTAAAGGGAATTTTTTCATTGAGGCCATAGACAGAAGAAGAGGAGGCAAAGATGAATTTTATACCGGGGTGTTTCCGACAGGCTTCTAAGACTGAGACAAATCCCTGTAAGTTCGAGGCGACATAGTCATTCGGAGCGATGAGGGAATGTCGGACACCGGCTTGGGCAGCCAAATGGATGAAATGGGAGATCTCTTTTTTTTGCAGCAGCTGTTCAATGAGGGGTTGGTCGCGGATATCAGCTTCTACAATTTCCATCCCGTGTGTTTTTAGGATTTTTGCTCGTTCTCTTTTGAGTTGAGGGTCGTAGTATGCGTTGAAGTTGTCGAGCCCTATGACGGTATCTCCTCGCTTTTTCAGAGCCAATGCGAGATGGAACCCGATAAAACCGGCAGCGCCTGTGATCAGAACTTGCATAGAAATTCTCTGGCAATTTTCTCTGAATACGATCTACTTGTCGACATAAAAATCTTCTGCTATTTTCTCAGAAAGTTCTTATATGCGATTGCCTCTAGCACTTTTCATCCTCATCTGTCTGGCCAGTTGCACCGGCCCCTATATGGGAAAAGATTTATTTGGTGCCGATGAATTTGTCCTCGATTCTTATAAGATCCGGGAAGGAAAATTTTCGATCTTAGAAATGACGGGACAAAGCTACGGGGAAATCGATGAAGAATTGCTGCAAGAATACAAAGATGAAATTTCAGATGGCGATGTTCTCGCAATCACACTCTATCAACCGAGCCGTCCCGATATTGTCGCAGCTGTGCAAGAGATTGGGGCAAGAGTGGGCTACCGAGTCACTGAGGGAGTGATCCGTCTTCCCGATCTTGCTCCCATTCCAGTAGCGGGGCTGACGCTCGAAGAGGCGAGGCAAAAGATCCAAGATCTCTATCAGCAACAGATCCGCGATACGGAAGTGTTCCTCGCGTACCGAGATCGGATGTTCAAAAGGGTGGAGCTTGCCGGTTTAGTAGTGCTGCCGAACGTTCCTGTGGATGGGAAAATCCGTCTCTTTGATGTCCTATCGCTTGCGCGCATCCCACATAATGCAAATCTCTTTAAAAGTTATATCTGCCGTAATGGGCAGATGCTGCCGGTTGATATGAACCGCCTTTTAAAACAAGGCGACATGTCACAAAACGTCGTGATGCGAGGAGGCGATAAGATCTATATTGCTGACCCTACTGCTGCGACGATGATGGTCATGGGAGAAGTGGGAAGAGAGACTGCTATTGCCCTTCCTTCAGGCTACCTGTCTTTGCGTCAAGCTATCGCGGAATCGGGAGGGATTCTCTATACGGGAGATAAATCGTATATCCAGATCATCCGAGGCAGCATTGCCAAACCAAAAATTTATACGATTAGTTGGGAACATGTGATCCATTTGCCCAATGATAGTCTGCTCGTCATGCCAGGTGACATTGTCTTTGTCGCTGCTAAACCCATTACAGAATGGAACCGGTTCATCTCCCAGCTTCTCCCCAGTTTTGCTGGATTTGACGCCGTGAGAGGCACAGCCGGGGTCATTATACCTTGATGGATAAAAATCTCAGGCCATTAGAAGTCGATGAGCGGATTTTCACGCTGCGCGATTGTCTGGATCTGTTGCGGCGCAAGTGGAAATGGATTGTCCGCTCTGCGCTCATTGGCGCCTTTTTCATGTTTGGTTCTTTAATTTTGAAGTCATCGCGGTATGTCTGTGTCGCTACCTTTAAAGAAGGAGGAGAATCCGAGGCTCGTGGAGTTTCTTTGAATGATATGCTGGGTGGACTGGGGGGGAAAAGCGAATCGAAATTGATGGTCTATTTTAAATCGCAACCCGTTCTCAAGCCGCTTGTGCAAAAAATGGGCTTGCAAGCGAGAGTCAAAACAGAGGGGCGTCTGGTTCGATACTACCGCAGGATACGAGATAATTTTCGATCCAATGCCAGCAAGCTCTTACAAGAAGCAGATCCTTTCGTCTTTCTAGATCTTGTTTATGAAGGAGAGGGGGGGCTTTCCTATTTCCTGTGTTTCTCCGATGAAACGCATTTTTCTCTTCTCGATCCATCAGGCAAGCTGGTCGCGGAAAGTACATTAGGGCAAGAAATCGCTCTTCCCCATCTGACCATGACCCTCATCAAAGCTCCGCGTCAGCTGCGCTATCGCCATCGGTATCCGCTCACCATTGCCCCTTGGTTTGATGCCGTCAATGAAGTGAGCTCTCACCTACAGATTTCGCCCCATAAACTGCATAAAACTTTTTTTGAGTTCTCTTTTAGCTATCCCGATCGCCATCGAGGTGTAGAGATTGTGAATGCGTGGATGGAAGAGTATCGGAAGTACTTAAAGCAGAACCATGATGAAGTAGTGCAAGAACAAATGGCCTATTTAGAGTCGAGGCATGATCAGCTCTATGACTCTTTGAGTATTGCATTTGATCAGTATGCAAAACAGTTGAGCGAGAATTTAAAAACGCGCGGTTGTATTGGGGTTCAAGAAGAGATGGATCAAATGCTTGGTCCCTTGCATGAGTTATCTCGGAAAATGCTGACGATCCATATCGAGCTATCTCGGTTCGATCAGATGGAAAAAGGAACACAGCCCCTCATGCTCTCTAATGAAGGAGGCATAGGACCAGAATTGGCCAAAATTTCCTCTGAGATTCAAACGCTCAAACAGCAGCGCGATCTTTTGCTTCTCTCAGTGCCTCCTTCTACTGTTATGGCAGCGCAGAGAATCGAAAATTTAAAGGAAATCCGCCAGAGGAAAGAGGCACTTGAGATTCTCCAATCGCAAGTAGAGAGCAAAAGTCCTCTTTCGGTAGATCTGGCATTTGAAGCTGACCGGGCATTAGCGCATTGGGCAGCGGCGCTCAAATCAGACGAAACAGAGCGAAGAGATTTTGCGCATTCTCTCGAGCAGTACATCCGGATTTTAGGGATGCAAGAGAGTCTTTTACAAGACCAACTCTTCCGCAAAGACGCTTCCTCTGAAGAATTGGAAGGAATTGACATAGACACAGCCAGAGCGCTTGTCGTGGACTATCATCGGAGGTTGAGTGAATCGGAGTCCACGATTCGCCATTTAGAGCTCTTGCGATCAGAATTAGACCAAGACGATTTTGAGTTCCACTCTTTGAGCGCTGTATTGACCGATTTGACGAGCCAAGCTCTGATCCAGAGAGCCAGCCAAACCATGATGAAGTGCAAAGATGAAGCCCATCGGAGCGCCAAAGAAGAGGAGCGTTGGAAAGGAGAATTGGCCATCCAAAAGAAAATTCTTGGCGAGCACCTGATGCAATTGACTAAAGTAGAAGAGGTCAACAGCTCTTTGATACAAGAAAAAATTGCCGCGCTCAAACAGGCCACGCTCGATTGTATCAGCCAGCAGATTTCTGCATTGCAGAGTAAAGGTGCGGATCTCATCAAAGAGCGTCGCAGCAGTCTTTTGAAAGAACAGGAGTTGCTCAGAGAGAAAATGGAGCAGCTGAAACTAGAGGCAGCAGAAATTCCCCAGTGTTGGAGACAAGAGAAATGGCTCGATATGAAAGTCAAATTCTCTGCCAAATTGATGGAGGTGCTCACGGAACTGATCGAGACCAATACGATCGGACACAATCTCTATCGGGTGGAATCAAAACTGCTCAACGTTCCCATTGCCCCGCTCTTAGCGACATGTCCCCGGCTGTATAGTAAATCTGCTCTAGGAGCAGCGCTCGGTGCATTTGCTTGCTGCTTTTGCATGCTGCTCAGCGCCATTTTTCGCGGATTCCCCTCTTCTTATGACAAATTAAAAGCCATGCGCTTTCCTCTTTTGGGAACGCTCAGCTCATTTTCTGATGGCGCAGATCTCGATGCACTCTCTGTGGCCGATCTCGAGCTTCTCAGACGGCTCGTCTACTTCATTAAATCGTCCTCTCATCCTCACCTTGTGGGCCTGATTGCCGGACAAGGTCCCGATTATTCTTTTGCTTTAGCGGAAAATCTCTCAAAAACTTCCCTGCGCTCGCTCGTTCTTCGCTGTGATTTTAGCCGGAAGTACCATCAAAGCTCTGTCCCGGGGCTATTGCAGTATTTAGAAGGAGAGTCACTCCAACTGCCGATCCGAGAAGGGAAGGGATTTGATTTTGTCACATCTGGCGGCTATAGTCCGTATGGGAACGAATGGCTCCAATCCAAGCGGTTCCAAGAACTTCTCGAACAGGTGAAACCTCAATATGATTGTGTCCTTCTGCTCTTTCGATCGGAACTGGCTGCGGCCGAATCGACCACCGCCCTCAGCCTCTGCCAGCAGGCGATCATCACGGTATGCCACGAACCCACTCCGTGGCTCGCTCCCTTTTTCCAGAGAGGCGCTACACAATTCATCACTTCGAGTAAAATATGAATAAAAAAAGAATTTTAGTAGCGGGTGGCGCAGGTTTTTTAGGATCCCATCTTTGTGAAAGGCTGTTGCAGCAGGGACATCAAGTGCTGTGCGTGGACAATCTGTACACTGGCTCGCGCAGCAACGTTGCCCCCTTTTTGGAAAACCCTCGTTTCCAGTTCCTTTGTCACGATATTTGCATTCCCCTCGATGTGAAGGTGGACGAAATCTACAACTTGGCATGTCCTGCTTCTCCGATCCACTATCAAGCAGACCCCATTCAGACGTTGAAGACGAGCGTATTCGGAGCGCACCATCTGCTGGAATTAGCCACAAAGCTTAAGTGTAAAATTTTCCAAGCTTCGACCAGTGAAGTCTATGGCGATCCCCATGTCCATCCTCAAACAGAAAACTACTGGGGGCATGTCAATCCGATTGGCATTCGCTCTTGTTATGACGAGGGGAAGCGGTGTGCCGAAACCCTCTTTTTCGATTACCATCGGCGGCATCGCCTTCCGATCAAAGTAGCGCGCATCTTCAATACCTATGGCCCTCGGATGCATCCCAACGATGGGCGCGTGGTATCCAATTTCATTGTGCAGGCGCTCCGCTCTGAGCCGATTACCATCTATGGAACTGGCCAGCAGACCCGTTCCTTTTGTTATGTGGATGATCTCATTGAAGTGATTGTGCGGCTGATGGAGGCACCCGATCCAGTGACGGGGCCGATCAATATTGGCAATCCGATCGAATATCCGGTGAGTGAGTTGGCAAAAAAGATTCTGCAGTTGACAGGCTCTTCCTCTCCCATCATCCAGAAGCCTCTTCCTTCGGATGATCCGAAGCAGCGCCAGCCCGACATCACCCTCGCTAAGACGCTCCTCTTTTGGACTCCTCAGATCTCTCTCGAAGAAGGTCTCCGAGCAACGATAGCGTATTTTAGAAAAGCTATTTCCTGTGCTGCTCCTGAATCGAGCGCCACTTGCAGATCATTTGAGCGGCAATAGGAGCCAGATCTTTGCCTGCATCGCCAAAACGCTGCATCACGACGACCACAAGCTCTGGATGATCCCAACGCTGCTGCTTTGTCGCAAAAGCATCTTGGCTAAAAGAGATCGCTCCGAACCACACATGTTTGTGTAAAGAGGCCTTGCTCCCAGGATTGCGATAAGCCTTCCACAGCACTTCTGCTGTTCCCGTCTTCGCAATCATCTGATGTTGCAAGGTGAGATAGTCGCGCATCAATGAGGGGTTCGAGAGAAGAGAGCGGATGGCTGTAGGGCGCGCTTTCCCCTTCGCACTCCATAGACATCGGTCAAGCCCCTCGAAGATTTGATTCCGAATGGAGAGTGGAAAAGCCAGGGTGTGCCGAATGGTCACGTCGGCAGAGTCGCGGATGATTTTAGGTTTGAGGAGCTTGCCTCCATTGGCTAAGGTCGATACAACAAGAGCGCTTTGCAAGGGTGTGGCAAGAAGGGTATGCTGCCCAATGGCAAAGGAGTACAGCCCTGTTCGATTATACGATAAATCGGTGGGCAAACAGCCAACCGCTTCTCCCGCTAACTCAATCCCTGTGGGACTCCCATACCCAAAAAGACGGGCTGCTTCGCACAGATCTTCAGGGCTTTTGAGATAGTCCCCTGCGACGATAGAGAAAAACGGGTTGCTCGATTGCTCCAAAGCTCCCACAATATCGATGGGACCAATATGGGGAATGCTGCTCTTGGGGAGCCTTCCCCCTTTATAAAAGCGCGGATAGGGATTTTTTTTCAGATCATACGCCACGATGAGCCCTTTTTCGCTTTGGCTCTGCTCGTCAATGAGCGATAGGGCAACCCCTTGTTTTAGCCCTTCATAGGCAGTGACCACTTTGAAAAGCGAGCCTTGCGGTGCGCTCGCCTGAAAAGCGTAAGAACGGCTAAATCCCAGCCCTCCTTGAGGGTAAAAAGTCATCGCCAGCTCTTTTTCTTTCTCAGCAAATTGAGAAAAGGGACGAAAAGTATGCAGAAAGTCTTCCTGCAGATCCTGAGAAACTACTTGAAGAGAGGGTGCAGTTTCTAGATTTTCTGTGAGATAGCGAAGCCGTTGCTCTTTCCAGGACTCTTCGAATAACTCCTTTTCTTTCGCATCGAGGTAGTCGAGATAAGGACGCGCATACGTATTCGATTCTTTTTCTTCTTTTCTCTTCTCAGCTAAAAATGCCTTTTGATGGGTTTCTTTCCAGGCACGAAAGGCCTGGTGATGGAAAGTCTCTTTCCCTTTCTGCTTCTCTCTTTGCTCATACTGGTGAAAGAGTTGCGAAAGAGAAAAAAAAGCACTCAATTTCATGTTGCCGATTTTAGAAAGGAGGCGATCTGAAATGCGGGTAGCATCGATCGCAAGCTTGCAAATATCGATGGCGAAAAGACGATCTCTCATATCGGGAATTTCAGCGAGTAGCACACTCAGCCTTTTTTTCGGAAGGGCGGCTTGAGGAGCCTCTGCAAGAAAAGGATCTTTTCCTCCCCCAAAATAACGAAGTGCAGCAAAATCTTCTTGCACCTGGACCGCTGTTTTGATGTCGCACACTTTCTGGAAAAACGAGCGAAGAGGGTGTTCTCCGTCTGGGAGAATCAGGTCGAGAAAAAGATCCCAACTCAAGCACTGGCCATCATATTTGCCCCCACAAAGCGCCTCTCTCCCTTCCCACAAAGCGCCGATCCAGGACTCCGTTTCTAGCCAAAGATTGATCTTCCTCTGCTTTTCTTTCCGCAGCTCCAGGTTGGCAGAGGGGATAAAATCATTCGGATCAAAAGAGGGGTGACTGGCCATCGACAAGATCTCTCCCGTATTCGGATCGAGGACAACAATGGCCCCTCCTCGGATCCAGGGCTGTTTGGGAGGCCTTTTGGCTCGCGCTTTTTCTACTTGCGCTAAGAGCTGTTCCGCATAATGCTGCAGCTCGATGGAAATCGTGAGCCGGATAGGGCGACCTGCGATGGGCGGCTTGGCCTCGGGAAGCTCTCGTACAAACCTCCCTTTTTGGTCCACCTCAAAGGTCGTTTTCCCAAACTGCCCCCTCAGCTCCTCTTCCCATTCCGCCTCTACCCCACTTTTCCCAATCAGATCATTGAGGGTGTAAGCCTTTTCTTTTAATTCGAGCAGCCTCTCTCTCGCCTTCTCCGTCTCAAGATCCTCAGGTGAGGAGAGATCCATAAATTCTAAACTTTCCTTAAGCCGGCGCATCTCATCGGCAATCGCAAGATACTCCTTCTGGTTGATCGGGCCCATTGTGCCCAGAATATGCGCCGCTGATTTGCCCAACGGATAGTAGCGCTCCGCCCCAATTTCCGCATGGATCCCCAGCCAATCCTTCTCCAGCATCTTTAGCTTGTAATACTCCTCTTCGGTCAGGTGGGCTTTCAGCAGATAGGGGACATAGGGAAAAAGCGAGGCTTTGGCGTGAATTAAATCCTCCACCCGCTCAGCGTCGAGCTGCAGAAGAGACGCCAGTACAGCGGCGAGTTTATGGATATACTCTCGCCTCGAATATACTTTGATTCTTCCCCCCTTTTCATCGCCTTGCCATGATACAACCGGGATCTGGGCGATTTGCCCGTAGTAAATCGACGCATTGTAGCAAATCCGGTTCACAGCTAAAGGGATTCCGAAGCGATCAGAGATCGTTCCTCGATTGGCTCTCAGTAAAATCTGCCTCTGCTGAGGCTTTTGCGCTTCAATCTTCTTTTCCTCACGCTGAATCACCCCTAAATGCCAGACCCTAAATACGATGACAAGGAACATAGCAAAAAGAATTTGAAGCAGGCGCTGCGTCTTTTCCATCAGCTATTGAAAGTATCAAAATCTCCTTTTTTTCTCTTTGCTCTTGGAAAAAAAGCGATTTTAAGGTAAAAATAGTAATCGTTTTTTAGTCTTTGTGCGCCTGTAGTTCAATGGTAGAACAGTAGCCTTCCAAGCTACGAGTGTCAGTTCAATTCTGTCCAGGCGCTAGTAAAAACCAAACTAAGTAGAGGAACTTTGGCTACAGCAGAACAACAACAAGACGCACAAGTCACAATTAAAGAATTACTTGAATCAGGAGCCCATTTTGGCCACCAAACCCATCGCTGGAACCCGAAGATGAAGCGATTCATTTTCGAGGAGCGCAATGGGATCTATATCATCGATTTGGCCAAAACATTGCAGCAGATCCGCGCATCAGCTCAATTCGTCAAAGAATTGGCTGCCAAGCGCCGTCCGATTCTGTTTGTAGGAACGAAAAAGCAAGCCAAAGCAGTCATCAAGGAATGCGCAGAGGCGTGCGGAGAGTTTTACGTCTGCGAACGCTGGCTCGGAGGTACTTTGACCAACCTCACCACCATCCGTCAGTCGGTGAAAACTTTGGAGCGAATTGAAAAACGGATTACATCGGGCGGAGAAGGGTTCAACAAGAAAGAACTCTCCGTGCTGAGCAAAGAGCAGGCCAAACTCAACCGCAACCTCGCAGGCATCCGAGCCATGAGAAAGCCTCCAGGCCTCCTCATTGTAGTAGATCCTAGCAAAGAGCACATCGCCGTAGCAGAGGCGAATAAGTTGGGCATTCCCGTAATGGCGCTCGTCGACACCAATTGCGATCCCGATCCGATCGACTACGTCATTGCCTGCAACGATGATGCTCTCAAGAGCATCAAAGTGATTCTGAGTGCGCTGACTCAAGCGATCATCGACCAGAAGAACGATATGAACGTTCCCGTTTCCAAAGACGACGAGGAAGAGGAAGAAGAAACCGAAGAAGAAGAATCAGATGAATAGGGAAGCCGCAATGAGAGAAATCACTTCTGAAATGATCCGCGATCTCAGAGAAAAGACAGGCGTTGGCATGGGCAAATGCAAAGAGGCGTTGGTCTTGGCTGAAGGCGATATGGAAAAAGCGATCGACGTCTTGCGCAAAGCCGGAATGGCCGCTGGCGTCAAAAAAGAGGGACGCGAGACCAAAGAAGGGCTCATCGTGACCCACGAAGACAAGCAAGTTCTCGTTGTAGCGGAAGCGAATGCCGAGACCGATTTCGTTACGCAAAACGACCGGTTCAAGCACTTTTTGCACGACTGTGTCAAGCAAGCAGCCGAAACAAAGCCAAAGTCTTTAGCCGACTTTTTGCTCCAGCCCTACTTCAAAGATCGATCGATCACCATTGACCAGTACCGCAACCTCGTCATCCAAGCGCTTGGCGAGAACATCCAGATCAAGCGACTAGAAGTGATCCACAAACACTCCGATAGCTCTTATGGCATTTACTCCCACATGGGCGGCAAGCTCGTCGTGGTTGTCGAGATCCAAGGCGCTCATGACCAAGAGGGCATTGCCAAAGAGATCGCCATGCATGTAGCAGCTGAAAATCCCGATTACCTTAAGCCAGAGGAGATCCCCGCACACGTCGTCGCGCGTGAAGAGGAGATCGCCCGTTCGCAGCTCGAAGGGAAGCCCGCCAACATCATGGATAAAATTGTGGCAGGAAAAATCAAAGCCTTTACCGACCAAGTTTGCTTGATCCACCAAAAGTACATCAAGGACAACTCGGTCACAGTGCAGCAATTCCTTGACCTTTGCGCGAAAAAAGTAGGCAAACCCCTTTCGATCCGCTGTTTCTGGCGCTGGAAAGTAGGACAATGAAACAGCGCATTTTGCTCAAACTGTCGGGCGAAGCCCTCATGGGGGAGCAAAATTTTGGGATCGATGGGCAAGTATGCCAGAAGATCGCGGCCGATCTGGCTCTTTTGCATCAGCAAGGGATTCAGATCGCACTCGTCATTGGCGGCGGCAATATATTCCGTGGGGCACGCCTTCCCTTAGAGCGCACCCCTGCTGATCAGATGGGCATGCTTGCTACCGTGATGAACGGGATTGCCTTGCAGCGCACCCTAATTGCCCAAGGTCTTCCTGTTCGCGTCATGAGCGCGTTTGCCTGTGGCAGCTTTGTCGAGCTCTACTCTTGGCAAAACGCCATCGCCGCTCTAGAAAACCAAGAGATTGTCCTTTTTGTCGGAGGAACAGGCCAGCCCTACTTTACGACCGACACAGCGGCTGCTCTGCGCGCCGTTGAAATCGACGCTGACATTCTTCTGAAAGCGACCCAAGTAGATGGCATTTATACCGAAGATCCGAAAAGAAACCCCAAAGCAATCAAATTTGATATGCTGACCTACACCCAAGTGTTATCCAAGCAACTGCAGGTGATGGATCTGACGGCGATCACTATTTGTCGTGAGAACCAGATGCCGATCCGGGTGTTTGATCTATTTGCGGAACAAAGTTTACAACGCGCTGTAGCCAATGAACCCATTGGCACGCTAGTGGAGGGAACATGAGTCAAATCGAGAAAGATGTGAAAGGGGAAATGCAAAAAGCCCTGGACCACTTAAAATCGGAGCTCAAAGCTCTGCGGACTGGGCGAGCCAGCTCAGCGATGCTCGACAAGGTCACAGTAGAGGTGTATGGAAGTCATCTTCGTCTCAAAGAACTGGCCAACGTAACGGTTCCTGAGCCACGTCAGATCCTTGTTACACCTTTTGATCTCAACAACGTACATGCCATCAAGAAAGGGATAGAATCGGCGAATCTCGGCATCAATCCGATGGTAGATGGGAAAGTGATCCGGATCAACGTACCGCCGATGGATGAATCGATCCGCAAGCAGATTGCCAAGCAGTGCAAGGAACTCGGAGAGAAGGCCAAGATTGTGATGCGCGATTTGCGCCGCAAGTTCAATGATCTGGTACGCAAACAAAAAGCGGAAGGGGTTCTCTCAGAGGATCTCATGAAGAAAAATGAAAAGATGATCCAAGACTGGACCGATCGGTTTTGCAAGGACATAGAGACAGCCTGTTCCGAAAAGGAAAAGGAGATCATGACCGTTTGATGTTGATTATAATAAGCAGGATAAGCTAAACTAATTTACGTTTTGTAAATCTGGCCCCGTCGTCTAGCCCGGTCTAGGACACCGGATTTTCATTCCGATAACACGGGTTCGAATCCCGTCGGGGTCAACAACGAGACTTTAGCTCAGTGGTAGAGCATCTCACTTTTAATGAGAGGGTCGATGGTTCGAATCCATCAAGTCTCAATTTGTCTCAAAATTGAGACTTAAGAGAGCCAAAGTCTTGGCTCGCGGATGGATGAGAAGTGAGGAGCTTGCTCCGAACCGGCGGGAAGCCCGGAATCCATCAAGTCTCAATTTGTCTCAAAATTGAGACTTAAGAGAGCCAAAGTCTTGGCTTGCGGATGGATGAGAAGTGAGGAGCTTGCTCCGAACCGGCGGGAAGCCCGGAATCCATCAAGTCTCATTCTTCTATCTCATTGAATCCATAGCACATCAGCTCGAATCGTCTTGACTCAAAAATTCTTTGAGTCCATGATTTTGGCTTTATGGTGCAAAAATGGTGCGATGAACAAAACATTTAACCAGCACATACGCCAATCGCTCAACCCTTCAATCATGGGGCACCGCACTCTTTCTCAATTGCTTCGTTATTCCAACCTCGACGCAAAACATAGTAAAAAATTTAGCGACCATATTTCAGAGAGAATTCTCAAAGGAAGTGCCCATGAATAAAGAAGTTACAATCGAGTAGGAGGGAGCGGAAACGCTCCCTCCTACTCGATTGAGTTGGACGCACTTTACGATTCTGATCCCTATCAAAGACTCTCTTAAGCGCGATTTTTACGCTGAAATGTGTCGTATTGAAAAGTGGAACGTGCGCACTCTTGATAAGAAGATTACCTCCATGCTCTTTGAACGGACGGCGCTTTCCAAAAAGCCAGAATCTTTAATCGATGCGGAAATTGCGCTGCTTCGCAAAGAAGATCAACTTTCGCCCGATCTTGTGTTCCGTGATCCGTATATTCTTGAGTTCCTTAATCTCGACGATCATTACATAGAGAAAGACCTCGAAGACGCCATCATGCGTGAAATGGAACAATTCCTCCTTGAATTCGGAGTCGGTTTTACTTTCATGGCTCGTCAAAAGCGTATCGTGGTAGACAATGTTGACTTCCACCTCGACCTTCTCTTCTTCCATCGCCGTCTTCGCAGACTGGTTGCTATCGAACTCAAAGCAGGTGACTTCAAGCCCGACTACAAAGGACAGATGGAACTCTATCTTCGCTGGCTTGATAAATACGAACGGCAGCCTAACGAGGAGTCTCCTATCGGTCTCATCCTCTGCACAGGAAAAAATCACGAGTGCATCGAGCTTCTCGAACTCGACAAAGCTGGCATCCACGTTGCTGAATACCTTCATCAATCAGGAGATACGTCCTTCTTCTTAAAGCCTGAGGTGTCCTGAAAAATTAAATGGAGCGCTCAATTGCTGAGTAGGCCTAAGCGGACTCTAGCGCTGATGAGGGGGCTATAAGACGACTTTGCAGGTGTCCTGGCGAAAACGAGAAGTGAGCACCCAATTTGAAGATTCACCAGGGAAACCTGTACAGAACTCGTATATTGAAAGCTTTAATGGACGAATCCGGGATGAGTGTCTGAATGAACATTGGTTTGAGACGCTGGAAGAAGCAGGAAGCCTGATTGAAATATGGCAGAAGGACTATAATCAATGCCGTCCGCACAGTTCCCTGAAAGGGATAACGCCCGAGGCATACGCTAAGGAAGCGATGAAAAACTTTGCGAAAACAGCATGACCCTTAACTTACAAGTGGACCTAAGTTGGGGGTCAGGTCAAATGATTGTGACTGGAATCTTTTTCGGTCACGGCGATCTATCCTTAAGCATTTGAAAAAGCAAAACCTGAAGTTGAGAGGTTTTTGGGGAAAATTTTAGAGAAAGATGAACTATTTTGGGGCACTCTTGTTGTTGGGGCGTTAACCCGTTATCAGGATACCCCCGATAAAGCGGTAGACCTGTTTTGAGATTATTTAAAATTGCACTCTGAAGAATGGAATCAAAATTATGGGCTGAGCATTGATCAGTTATGCCAATTCTTGCGAAACATGAGCGAAAGGGTTGGTCCCCCAGATCAACACTGTCTGTCTTTGAGAGAACCTCAGCACATCATGCGATTGTTAGCCCTGAAAGTGGGTTGCAAAAAGAATACAGATTATGGGAGGGCTTTCCGAGTTTTGAGGCGAGACGACAGTATGAGATGGCAGCAAAGCCGTCGATAGACCCGACCTCATACTATGCTTAATTAAGCATAACCTTTTAAGCTGCTCTTTTTAATAAAGAGGATGTATGGTTTTTATAAGAGCTCAGGTTGGACCCCCAAACTGCGGAGAGTCGGAAAAAATGTTTACGGTTCAATACTTTGACGAACAGGGAAATATGACGATCCGTGGGGGAGGGTCAAGAGCATGGAGATGTAATAATCCTGGCAATCTTCATGCCTCTCCATACAGTACAAGTAGAGATCGACGTGCCATAGGAAAAGCTGGAGACGACAAAGATGAGTATGCGGTTTACCCAGATTATGAAACAGGTCATGAAGCTCTTGTGGTGATGCTCAAAGGCTCCAAGTATTCTCCTAAAACGTTGAGAGAAGCCATGATTTATTACGACAAGAGCAATCCGAACTACATCAACATCATTGTCTCCAAGACAGGATTCGACCCTGAGCGTAAGGTAAAATCACTCAATGACAAGGAATTTGAAAAATTCTGGCGTGCCATTGAAGAGACAGAAAAGTGGGAAGAGGGGAAGGAAGATTTTATCCCTAAATATTATATTTCCTGCGTCCGTATGAAGCGTGGGGTGATTTGCGAATATTGTATTCAGCAAAATGGAAAAGATGTTTGGCTCTCGAAGCAGGAGGCAATTGCTCTTGCTCAACAATGGAGAATTCATGCTATTCTTGTTCATTGTGCAAATGGGACCATGTATTTGAGGCCTGAATATCATGGAAAGCGGTTTCGCGAGATGGTTTGTTAGGTTTAGTCTGTTTTTGAGCTTCTTCACTAACGGTTTCGCATCTGGTGAATGGAGCGGGTCTCAACATGCTGTTCTGCATGGGAAGTTAGTGAAAAAATACTTTAAAGCTCCAAGAGTTATGCAAAATCCGCCTTTTGGTTGGTTTGTGGAGTTGGATTCAGTTTCGCAAAAAAAGACTGTTGAACTTTTTCAAAACTTATCCGAGAAGGAAAGGGCTTTCTTCGGAGACATTGATCTGAAATATATGAGGCTCATAGCGGACAAATTTGCCATTCGTGAGTGGGCCCATGATCATTTCGAGACCCAAGTAACTCTAGAAGGAGAAATTTCAGAACCTGATCTCTTTGGTGAGTGGAGTTCTTTCAAATTTACCCCGGAAGAAGTGACACCAACAATTACGGAAAAAGAAAAAGCTTTGGCCTGTTTGGCTTTAGAAGAGAATGCTTGGGAACCCAGTTCTCTCAATTGGACTGAAGAGGATTTATCAGATGAATCTTTGGTCTTGCCAGACGATCAGCCTGAAAAGTTGGTTCCAATGACAGGGAAGCTGATTCTGAATGTGTTAAATAGTGATCCGGACAGGGGAGCTATTGAATGTGGAGGCTATCCCATTTATTCCTGGGTCTTGAAATTAGATCGAAAATCATTTGAAACTGCTTGCAGTACACCTGTCCGAGCCGCTTTTCAAATGCCTGCAACCATTCGGTCATTCAAGAATTGCGATGAAATGGAACTCACCGGAGGGTACGATCCAGAGTGGCTTTGTGACCATGTAAACCAAACCGTGACGGTGCAAGGATATTTGTGGCATGCCCACACCGGCCACCACCATACTCCTGTTATGATGGATATCGATCCCTGGTTCAAATAAATTATCACCTCTTGTGACGGTGCAATGGCGGTGCACAGAGTTTCCTACGGCACTCTTCCAAACCAGCAAAATCCCATTGCAACCATCAATGGACTTCTTTACAATCGTGCTCATAAAGATTGGAAGGAACTGGATGTAGGGGATTTCACTCTCACTTTTAATGAGAGGGTCGATGGTTCGAATCCATCAAGTCTTGTTAGTCTCAAAATTTTCGCAGAAAACCGGAGGCTTGCATGTTAACATCGCTCATTGAAAAAGCCCATTCAGATTTTATATCCAAGTACACAAAAGCTGTGCTGGACGGCTCTTCACCAGACCATCAGACGTTGCAAGATTGTATGCAGCGAGTGAATGCAATTTATTTTCCATTGCTTAGAGTGCTGCAACTGAATCTAGTCTCGCTGACCCCTCCTCAGATATTAGCTGTGAATATTTTGCACAGACAGTTTGTGGAAGAGATTGCGTTTGGTTCTGCTGTGTTCAATAAGCAAAGCCCCGTTCCTAGAGTGACAGTGCGCATTGAGGACAGAGGGCACAGCGTAGTAGTGGGCTCGACAGTCATTTACTTTCCTTTGAAATAAAAGAATAGCCCCGTCCACGCGGTCTTGCCACATAGAGCAAAAGCCTTCCGTGAACACTGTTTAGCGCCGCAGCAATTCATCAATTGCCTCAACTCACAGGCCTTTGCTTCAAATATTACCAACAAACCAAGCGCAAGTCGTTGCTGTTGAGCCGCTTACATAACCGTGCATCGTCAATACACGGTTCTTGGCAAAACCGTGTATTGACGATGCACGGTTTTGCTGTTATACTTGGCGGCATGAAGAAAGAGATATTGAAACAGATCATTGCGGATCAACGGGTGTATAAGCCGCCTAAGGACTTTTTTGCTCGCACTCTTACACAAGAGATTCATCGATTTGCAAAAGATCCGAATATTATCATTCTTAGCGGTATCCGAAGATCGGGAAAATCGACGATTCAGCGTGCGCTACAGCAAGGAGATTGTTTTTTCAATTTTGATGATGAGCGCTTGATTCAATTCCGCGTAGAGGATTTCCAGCTGCTATTGGAAGTGTTTGTTGAGCTTTTTGGAGATCAACCCACCTTTTACTTTGATGAAGTTCAAAATATTAAGGGATGGGAGCGTTTTGTCCGGAGATTATATGAGCAAGGCAAGAAAATTTACATCACGGGATCGAATGCCACACTCTTGAGTAAAGAGCTGGGCACGCATTTGACTGGCAGATATATCCAATTTGAAGTTTATCCCCTCTCTTTTCAGGAAATTGTCCAACATAAAATGCCTGAAATCTCCTCCAAAAAAGCGCTTTCCACTTCAGATAGAGCCTTAGTGCAAAGGCACTTTACCGATTATTTCCAAACCGGAGGCATTCCTGATTATGTCAAATTTGGGAAAATTGAATATCTTCAGGATTTGTTAGAAGGCATTCTTTATCGCGATATCATTGCTAGGTATAAGTTGAAGAATGAGAAAGATTTAAGAGAGGTTGCTTATTATTTGTCTAGCAATATTGGAAAGCCTTTTAGTTATACAAGTTTAGGTGAATCTGTAGGAATCAATAGTCCTCATACCATTCGTAAATATTGCGGTTATTTAGAACAGTGTTATTTGTTCTTTTGTGTGAATCGTTATTCCGATTCACTTAGCAAACAAATGCAAGGCCCGAAAAAATGTTACATGATCGATTCTGCCCTAATCCGTATTACTGGATTTCGCGTAAGCGAGGATCGGGGGCGCATTCTTGAGAATATTGTCTTTTTGCATCTCAAAATGCAGAGCAAAGAAATCTATTTTCATAAAAATCAAAAAGAATGTGATTTTCTCATTCGTCAAGGCCGACGCATTATACAAGCCATTCAAGTAACAACGCATCTTTCAGAGCCTGACACAAAAGAGCGCGAGATCGCAGGACTTTTAGAGGCTATGAAAACCTATCGTCTAAAAGAAGGGCTCATCCTCACGGAAAGCGAAGAAGACTTCATCCAAATAGAGGGAATGGCGATTTCCATTCTTCCTATCTGGAAATGGTTATTGGAGAAACAATAACGGTGCGCAAACAAGCCATTCGATTCATCGTCTTCCTCGGAGTGGTTAGCCTTTGGGCTGATATGACCTATGAGGGAGCGCGTGCTCCAGAATAATGCCTCCCTGACTGTGGGCAAATATGACAATAGGGGTATTTTCTTCCTTTTTGGAAAGCATCGTATTGCCCCCAATCCAATATGTGCTCTCATTCTCGCTGTTTTCAATTTTCCCAAGAATTTTAGGCATGAGGTGCAACGTTTCGTTGCCTTTTAGAGTATAGCCACACAGCTTTTCAATTCCGAGGAGTAGCCTATCAAATTCTTGCTTGGTTAAGGTTTTGATTTTGGTTTTAACCGGGATATCGGTCAGGGAGGATAGCTGCCCAGCGAAACTGTCCGCATTATCTGGTTTATAGTGTTTGGCAATGGTTTTGAGTGATCCCAGAAAATATTTCTTTGTGTCGATGATGCTTGAATAGTGAGCGGATTCCCTTGGCCATCTGCTAAGTTGGTCAAAAAATAAAATATGGTCTTAACATCCTTATAATCAAAAATATAGAAACATAAGTCGCCAAAAAAGTTCTTTGGCGTAAATGGTTTGGTGAGTCAAAAAATGAGACGAATGAGTCGTAAAATCTCCGTTTATTGACTCATTCGTCTCATTTTGTTAGAATGAGTGATATATAAAAACCCATGGAATAAGATGAAATACCCAGGCGAAGAATCCTCTACCCTCGAGTTCAAGCGAGAGATTCCGGAGAATGATCAGATTGTTAAAACAGTGATCGGATTTTGCAATCGGAACGGCGGTAGACTGATTTTGGGGGTGGATGCAAAGAAGGAAATCACAGGGATCCCTGAGAAAGATTTGCAGCAATTGATGGAATACGTCAATAAAAGCATCTTTGATGCTTGTAGTCCGCCTATTCTTCCAGCTGTTTATTCGCAACGGATTGAGGACAAGACTTTACTAATCATCGAGGTATCCTCGGGGATGAATAAGCCCTATTTTCGTAAGGCGGAGGGGCTGCAAAAAGGAACATTTATTCGGTTAGGACGCTCTACTATCCGAGCCACTGCAGATATAATTGAGGAGCTCAAATGGCAATCAAGAGGTCGTTCTTTTGATACAATGCCTATCTACCATACCAAGGAAGACGATCTTGATGAGAAAAAAATTCTTCAATTTCTCAATGAAAGAAAAGAAACAAAAAAAATAAAGACTCTTTCGCATGAAATTCTGTCTGCATATGAACTGGTTGCCGAAGAACATGCCTTATTTTACCCGACCATTGCTGGTCAGTTATTATTTGGCAAAAAACCACAGAAATTTTTGCCGGAAGCTATGATTATTTGTTCTCATTTTTCATGAATTAGCGGAAGGAACGCGATTGCTACGATTGACTGTACTGGAACGCTATTTGAACAATTTGAAACCGCCTACAATTTTGTCCTTAGTCGACTTAACCGATCTTTTTCCATTCGTGGGCCTAAAAGGCAGGAACAACTTGAAATTCCCTCTGAAGCTATTCGCGAAGTACTTTTAAATGCCATTATCCATCGGAACTATCACATCAGTGGTCCTACGAAAATTTCTATCTACAACAATCGCCTTGAGTTTTTCAATCCCGGGGTCTTCTTAGGTCCTCTTGACGGCCACAGTCTAAAGCTAGGGCTCACCTATATTCGTAACAACGCCATTTGCAAGGTGTTCCGAGAAGCTGGATACATCGAGAAACTCGGATCAGGATTTATCACTTTATTTAATAGCTATGAACAAAAAGGTTTGCGTCCTCCTGAAGTTATCGAGGGGGAGAATTTTATTAAGTGCGTTTTGCCAAGACCTGCATTCTCAGACAGTCCCGTTGATGTGGATGATGATGCTAAGAAGATTTTAGCCCTTTTCGAAGTGGTCGAAGATTTGTCTATTTCCGATGTGATGAAATCTCTACATCTATCCCGTCCAACAGCTGGCCGAAGGTTAGTTGGGCTTGTTGCGCAAGGATTCTTAGAGTCTGTGGGGCAGGGAAAAATGACTCGATATCGAAAAGTAAATAGGTAATTGGAGAAACAATAACCGTGCGCAAACAAGCCGTTCGATTCATCATCTTCCTCGGAGTGGTTAGCCTTTGGGCTGATATGACCTATGAGGGAGCGCGTAGTATCATCGGTCCTTATCTTTCCCTGTTGGGCGCAAGCGGCGCGGTCGTAGGGCTCATCGTCGGGCTGGGAGAGTTCATCGGCTATGGGATGAGACTGCTATCTGGCTATGCGACCGATCGATTCCGCCACTATTGGGGCATTACATTCTTGGGATATGCCATCAATCTTTGTGCAGTCCCGCTGTTGGCCTGGGCAGATCATTGGCAAACAGCTGCCGCGTTGATTGTGTTAGAGCGATTCGGCAAAGCGATCCGCGTCCCTTCGCGAGATGCCATGCTCTCCTATGCCACCCATCAGACGGGTCGCGGGTGGGGATTTGGCCTCCATGAAGCATTGGATCAAATCGGTGCTGTCATCGGCCCTCTGTTCATCATGCTCTCGCTATTTTGGGGGGAGAGCTACCGATGGGGGTTTGCCTTTCTGGCTTTCCCCGCCGCAGCTTCACTGATCACTTTGACACTAGCAAGGCTCTCCTTTCCTTGCCCACAATCTATGGAAATCTCTGTCCAGAAATGGGAAGGCTTGTCTAGGAATTATTGGATCTATGTAGTAGCTGTGGGGTTAGTCTCCTGCGGGTTTGCCAATTTTGCCCTGATCTCGTTTCACTTTCAAAAGGCATCTGCGGTGGCTCCTATGTGGATCGCTGGCCTCTATGCGCTTGCTATGGCTATTGCAGGGGGATCGGCGCTGATCATGGGTAGATGGTTTGATCGGCAAGGACTTTCGGTCTTGGCCTGGACAACAGGGCTTTCTTCCCTATTTGCTCCTCTTGTGTTCTGGGGAGAGGGATATGCAATTGGACTGGGTATGATCCTCTGGGGAATCGGAGTCGGTTCTCAGGAATCGATCATGCGAGCAGCCGTTGCCCACTTTAGTTCTTCCGAAAAACGGGGCAGAGCCTATGGTATTTTGAACTTCGCAATCGGTTTGGGGTGGGGAATCGGCAGCTTTGCTATTGGCGCTTTGTACGATCTAGGAATTGCCTACGCCGTGGCTTTTTCACTGCTCGTCCAGTGGGCAGCAATTCCTCTTCTTTTGAGTCTGAAAAAATAACTTTTTCTAATAATCCCCAAAAGACCCTTTTACTGGGATAAGTTCATAGGCCAATAAGCGGAGAATATCCTTCTCTCGAAGAGTCAGTGAAAAGTTTGCAACAGCTCAAGACAGGGATTCATAAAAGGATTTTATTTTTCCTGCTATTATACCCCGCAGTCCCCATTTTTATAGAGAGTATTTCTTACTCAATAAAATAAATTTTACAAACATAATAAATACTTATTTGATATGTAAAAAATGATGGAACATCACGTTGGTTTTGCGGTTTTGGATCTCAATAAGATTATCCATTTTTATCAGGATATTTTAGGCTTCTCTGTTCTAGATCTCGGTATCCGCGAAGGAAAAGAGGCGGGAGCTCCGCTTGGCTTGCCTTATGTTAAGTATAAGATTTTGAGAGCGATGCCACCTAAAGGAGATTTTTTTATCCAACTGATCCAGTTTCTCGATCCTAAGCCAAAGCAACTCCCTACTCGCGGCCATACAGATCTCGGATTTAATCACGTAGGCATTGAAGTCGATCACATCGAACAGATCTATCATAAGTTGCAATCACACCATATCCCTACTGAGTCTCCCCCAATAGTCATGAAAGAGTCGGGAGTTCAGCTTCTTTATACGCGAGATCCCGAGGGAAATATTTTGGAATTTGTGGAGTTTCCCAGGGAAAGGAAAAGAGAGTTAGAACGGCTACGACAATCCGTATAAAATACTCTGCTTTAAAAAGAAATAAGCGTTGATAATGGGGCTTTGTTGCATAAATCCAATCTGGTAAACAGGAAAGACTTACTACAGAGATGTTTTACAGCCATTCAGGATTTTCAACAGTTTTATCCGAAGAAGCTTCACCCGTATTGATCACTGCTTTGGGCTCAAAGAGTAAAACATGCGCTTCTTCCTCCGCATAAGGGAGATGCTCGACTCCTTTAGGAACAATAAAAAACTCTCCTGCAGTCAACACAATCTCTCGATCTCGTAATTTGATATTTAACTGTCCCTGAATAACAAGAAAAAATTCATCTTCATGCTTGTGGTGATGCCAAATAAATTCTCCTTTGGCTTTGAAAATCTTCACATAATTTCCGTTCAATTCTCCCAATATTTTTGGAGTCCAATACTCTTTGAATAGATTGAATTTTTTCTTGATGTTAACTTTGTCCATGATCCCTCGAATATTTGTTAGGCATTATCAATATAATTGCTGTTTTGAGCTAGTGGTCCGTCAAGATTGAATTTGTGGATATAGACGCCTTAGCTTGATTCTTGCATCTTTGGCGGTGAATTGCCAGTTAACTCCTTTTTGGTTTTGATTACGTCGATCCGCC
>JACQAR010000076.1 GCA_016194825.1 Chlamydiia bacterium | reverse complement strand
GCTTCGATTTGCTGGATCTCAGAGAGGAGGGCTGATACATTGGTAAGGGCTGCCATAAAATTTAAAGATAGTTTAAAAGAAGGCAGCAAAAAAATCGAGGTTCATTACACGCCGAAACACGGCAGTTGGCTCAATATAGCAGAAATCGAAATATCTGCACTTATACGGCAAAGTCTTAAGAGGCGTTTAGAGAGTGCTGAGAGTGTAGCTAGAGAGTTGGATGCTGCCGTTGAAGAGAGAAACCGGCTTGAGAAAAAAATCCATTGGGCATTTTCAACAGAACAAGTCCGAGTTAAACTGGCGAGAATATATTGTTAAAGACTTTTGTGGTCAGGCACTAGTGAAAGCGATGAGGATTAATTCTAGACAGGATTGTCAAGATTTTGCTAATATCTTTTAAAATGTATGCAACCTGTCTTATCCGTCCGCAATCTTCGCAAGGTGTATCGGGGGAAAAAGCCGTTTGTCGCGGTTGATGGGATCTCCTTTGATTTAGCGCCTAAAGAGATTTTAGGATTACTTGGACCCAACGGCGCAGGCAAAACGACGACCATTCAGATGCTGCTCAGCACGTTGACGTATACTGAAGGGTCGATCTTTTATTTTGGAAAAGAGCTCAACAAACACCGATCGGAAATTCTAGGACAGATTGCATTTGCGAGTACGTATGTCAGTCTACCTTGGAAACTGACCATCGCGCAGAATTTGAATGTCTTTGGACGTCTTTACGGCCTCTCTGGAAAGGTGATTCAAGAGCGGGTCGACCCGCTCTTGAAACGATTTGGAATCTATGAGAAGAAACATGCGGCTGCCTCTGAGCTTTCAGCGGGGCAATTGACGCGGCTCATGTTGGTCAAGGCTTTCATGGTCAAGCCACGCGTCATTTTACTCGATGAGCCCACCGCCTCTCTCGATCCCGATGTCGCGCACGAAGTCTGCCAATTTATCTTAGAAGTGCGCGAGACAGAAAACGTCTCTATCTTATTTACTTCCCACAAGATGGAGGAGGTTGCAGAAGTGTGTGACCGCGTCTTATTTCTTCAGAAAGGGAAAATCGTAGCCGATGACGTTCCTGATAAATTGGCTAAGAGCGTCTCCAAACACCGGTTGCAGCTCATTTTATCAGATGGTCTGAAGCGAACAGCATCTTTAGCAGAAAAGATGGGATTTACGCAGCGCATGGAAAATCGGTGGATTGAAATTCAACTCAACGAGACGGATATCGCTCCCTTTTTAACGGCGCTAGCACAGGCGAATGTGGTCTATTCGAGTATTCAGATCTTAGAGCCGACTCTCGAAGACTACTTTTTAAAAATGGTAGGGAAACAGGGATGAATATAAAACGCAGTTTCGCCGTTTTTTTACGCTATTTTTACGTCTTTACGAAGTTTGATCAACTTGCCG
>JACQAR010000011.1 GCA_016194825.1 Chlamydiia bacterium | reverse complement strand
GTCAGCCATAGTTTTACTATGGCTTCCTCGTTCATAACGCAGACTTTGTCTGCTTTGATCTGGCTTTGCCTCGCTAGCGCCATTTGTCTCTTATTTGCATGCCGGGTTAATAAATAATCTCTATTCCCTTATCTTTTTGCAAATGATATGATTTGTGCATGCAAAGACCGAAGACGGAGAGTGTGTATGCAAAATCATGCGCTGTTATGCCAGGCGGCGTTAATTCTCCTGTCCGCGCTTTCAGAGGATTGGGGCTGACTCCTCTCATTGTAGAATCAGGACAAGGAGATCTGGTTTACGATGTCGATGGGAACAAATACATCGATTACTGCGGTAGCTGGGGCGCTCTCATTTTAGGACATGCTCCTCCCACTGTGGTCCAAGCTGCCTGCCAACAGATGGCAAAAGGCTCTTCTTTTGGCATTGCAACAGCTCTTGAAGAACAGCTCGCCTCCAAAATGGTCGCACTCATCCATTCTCTCGAAAAAATTCGGTTCGTCTCTTCCGGTACAGAGGCGACGATGACAGCGCTCCGATTAGCGCGCGGCTACACAGGACGAGCCAAGATCGTGAAGTTTACGGGGCATTACCACGGACATAGCGATTTTCTCCTCATCCAAGCGGGATCTGGAGTGGCGCACATCAACCCCATTGCCACCTCCAAAGGAGTCTTGCCCAGCACCATTGCTGACACGATGTGTTTTCCCTTCAACGACTTTTCCATCCGATCCTTTTTTCGCACCCATCCCCACGCCTCCGATGTAGCAGCGGTCATTGTAGAGCCTGTCGCCGGTAATATGGGAGTCGTGCCTCCTGAGAAAGGCTTTTTAGAAATGCTCCGCGAAGAGACGCAGGCCATCGGAGCGCTATTCATCATGGACGAAGTGATCACCGGTTTTCGAGTTGCTTTGCAAGGGATGCAGGGGCTGTTGCATCTCGATCCCGATCTTTCCTGTTTTGGAAAAGTGATCGGAGGAGGCTTTCCAGTCGCTGCTTTTGGCGGGAAAACCAAAATCCTCGACTGTCTAGCCCCATTAGGACAGGTCTATCAAGCAGGTACTCTATCGGGCAATTCGGTCGCAATGAGCGCCGCTTTGGCCACGCTAAAAGAAATTGAGGTGCCAGGTTTTTACGATCGGCTCGCGGCAAAGACAGAGCGTCTTTTATCTCCCATCCGGGCACAGCTCGAAAAAAAGCGAGGCACTGGCTGTTTGAATGCTGTTGGATCGATGTTTTCTTTGTTTCTCAAGCGCTCCAGCGTCAAAGCCAAGGAGGCGCTCGATGAAGAAGAGTTCGCCCGCTTCTTCCGCTATCTCTTTGAGAGGGGGATTTATCTCTCTCCCTCTCCTTATGAGGCCTCCTTTGTCTCTATCGCCCACACAGACGAGCACTTAGACTATACGGCTAAAACCATTTGCGAATATTTAGATCGCTGCTAGAATCGCTCGTTTTATGAGTAAAGCATTTCCCATTGAGTCACTCGGGTCACCCGATTGGCAAACATATCAGGTCTGGTTCCACAGGAAGGATGCTTCTGCAGAAGAAAAACGCTACGAGATTGTCCATATTCCAACGCTCACCTGCTATCTGCATGAGCCGCTGAAAATAACAGCAGAAAAGTGCGGCGCTCTTGTCATCGGAGGGCCTGCCTATTGTCTTGCCTATGCGGCTTGGCATTTAGTGAGAGCACCATTGGTGGCGACTGCCTGCCTTGTGCGAGCGATCGGACAGCTCCTGCAACAGCAGAGCGCTTTGTCTGTGTTGAAAGTATTCCAGGCAGTGCTTTGGGAAGCGCCGCTTGCCCTATTGAAAAATCTTTTGGCTGCGATCCAGGCTCCTTTCTATGGGATTGCCTTAGCTTGTGCAGCGCTGTATGGGATCCGCTATCCACTTGCCGGCAGAAGAGTCATTGGGAAAATTGAGCAGAGCTTGCACCGAAAAACGCGCTTTGCCGATTGTTTGGACATTCGCAATGAAGAGGCGAGCTTTGGACAAAAAGTCGTGGAAGGGCTCACTGCGCCCAATGCTCGTTATACCTTCCATGTCGCCTATTGCATGCAACCGGCAGCACAGCTGACCGATTCCCACATCATTCGTTGGGAGGCAGTGTCTCCAGCTTCTTGATCTCGAGTTGCGATTCGGCAATCAATACGCGGGTTTTTCGGTCGATCTCAATCAAGTATAATGTAGATTTGGGGCTGATCATCCGTTTTTCTACCACCTGGATCGATTGCGTTGTAAGACCCTTTTGGATTCTTTGTTGCACAATTCTTCGGATGAACCAGTAGGTGAGGATCATTAAGACGACGAGCGCCGTCAAGGTCAAGAACATTTTGGCAAAAGCTGCGCCATAGTCTCCCGGACTCACGGTTGTTTCAATTTGTGGGGTGATCTCTTGACCCACTTCAGCAAGAAATGAAAACATATTGATCATTATATCGCATAGCGAGAAAAAAAGAAACCCGTGGGAGAGGTCCCACGGGTGGAATCAGAGTCGAAGAACTCGGATTTATTACTGCTTGCCGGTTCTCTCTTCCTTGGTTTTTGATGGGTCTGTTGAAGGAGGTACTGGGATCTTCGATGATGGAACAGCAGCCGATTCGGCGTCCCCATCAGTACCGGTAGCTGCTGCTATCAAGTCCTGATGTAACTCCACTCTGGCTGGAACGCTTAACTCTGAGGGGTCCTGGCTTCTCACCGGTGCCGCTTCTTGCACTGGATGGCGGTTTCCTCCCACCAGGTTTCGGAGTTGTCCTTCTACAAGGACGAGTCGGGCTCTTACGCCCTGGAGTGCCTCGGCACTTCCGGATCTTTCTGTGCTTGATACATCCTGCCTGTTTTCAAGGGGCTTTAGAACCTGGTATCCTCTCTTGATCATTTCCTCAACTGTTACTGGAATCCAAGGAGCTTGAGCCGCTGTTTTTTCGAGAATAGCATAGCGAACCTCAAACGCAGCTACTGCTGGTGGCTTTACTCCATCCGCAATCTTTGTATGGTACATTTCTCTCATGAATGCTTGATAATTAATTTTACCAGTTACCTGGATGTCGTCTGTAGGTGCACCCTTTTTCCCTTCATTACCTACCTGGAGTGCGGGAGGTTGTTTGCTAGATGCTGTACCGCTACCGCTTTGCGTTCCAGGAGCGGGGGTTTGGTTGTTGGCGGCTTTTGTAGTTCCGCAGAGCAAGCTCCACAGATATTTGCCCAACTGCATGGTTCCGAAAATGATTGTGGGAACGATGAAGAAAGTCACCCAGCCGAAGAGTATTTTTGCTGCGGTTGAGATCATGCTGCTGTCTTTGTGCACTCGAAACGCGCTGCTGAAGTTGCTGGCAGTAGCTGCGTTTGGATCGTTTCTAAGGACTTTTTCATTAATCCAGTCTACAGCCTTGTTGTGGTTGCTAGTAACCCAATTACCACAAGTTTGTTTGGGTGTCTGCACCTGTGTAGTTGCACTGGTCGCACTAGCTGCTGCTATTGTTGTTCCTGACGCCATAATTTACCTCTTTTAGTTTTTCCGGTCCTCTGTGCGCTGCTTTTCTTTGCTCGCTCTACATGGACCGGGCTTTTGTTAACGATTGCCTCAAAATGAGATCTAGGATTTATACGCCATATATGAAAATTTCCACAAGAAAAAAATTTGCGATTTCTTGATGGCGAATTTGTAAGAAATTATTTTATTTTTTTTCGAATCACAAAATCGTGTATCATGGTTGCATAGGTAATTCATGCTAAAGGATGAAGAGTTGAGAAAAAAAGTGCGAGCGATCGATTTGGCAGTGCAATTTGGAAGAAAAAAACAAAGCCCGCGCACCCATTTTGTGCATGTTTTTGCGCAAGATGAGATGGTGAGTGATGTCATTCCGATGTATGAGAATTTCTGTTTTGCTCTTGCGTTATTTCGACACAAGACAGCAGAGTCGGTCACAGAAGCCAAACAGCTAGTAGAGAGATTGCTCCCTTTTCAGCTCGCAGACGGAAATTTCCCCATTTATTTGCACGATTATCCACAAGGATGGGATGTCCACCTTCCTTTAAAAATCGCTCCGGTACTCATTTATATCCTTCGGGAATTTGGCCCGGTTTTAGGAGAACTGAAACAGAGGCTACAGAGTGCATTGCAGAAGATGCTTCGGTATGTAGATGGAAAGTCTTTGTCTCCTCTTTGGGAAATGCGGCGTTGTGCGTGCCATTTTCAACCGCATCCCTATCTGCCGACCACCGCAGACGAATGGCTGGAATGGCTGATCAGTAAGCAATTGATCCAGGAGACAGTCACTGCTTTTCCTTACCACCGAAGATTGCAGGTCTGGAACGGTCCTGGCATCGCGCAAGAAAAAGGGGAGCCGAGACCTCATCCCATCGAGTGGATTTTAGCAGAAAATGAGGGATTTGGTGCTCGCCTTCTGGGCGAACATCCCCAGCTGCTCTATACGGCACTGCTTTGGCCAGTTGAGGTGGATTCTATCGATGAAGCTTCCTTTGCTCAATGTGTATCTGAAGAAGGGATCCGCATTGTTTGGGGAGGGAACAAACTGCACAGCCTTTGGATCCCAAAAGGCACTAGGCACCATCTCTCAGACAACTACGACCCCACTCGCAATGATTGTGTCGAAGTAGAGGCGTTTTGCGATCTTAAAACCTCTATTACCATAGAGAACAGAAAAGGGACCGTCTTCCAACTTGGCGATGTATTGGAATTGGAATCGGATGGAACGCGGCTCCGCCTCCAATTTGATCTGGTGGAGGGGTCTGGAGATTTTTGCGGTCACATTTCACGCGCCAATCGAGAAACGCAAGTCGTGAAGCAGAGCTATGAGACGTACGATTGGCGCATCGCTCTGCGTACCTTACGCAAACGAACAAGTTGCATCATTCAGGTGCAAGTCGAAGTCGTCTCCGACATTTTGGCATGACGAGAAGCCAAAGAAGGGCTATCGACGGCCAGTCCCATAGCGTGAAGGCCGTTGTCGACAAATAAAACGGTGCCTGTGACGGCGCTTGCTAGAGGAGAGAGCAAAAAGGCAGCAGTGGCAGCAACCTCTTCTGCTTCTAAGTCTTTGGCCAAAGGAGCATTGGCTTTGGAATACGCAATCATATCATCGATGATGCCAATGGCCTTTGCAGCGCGGCTGCGCAACGGGCCGGCAGAGATGGCATTGACGCGGATGCCCCATTTACGGCCAGCTTCCCATGCCAACGTCCGTGTATCGCTCTCGAGGGCTGCTTTAGCGGAACTCATTCCGCCGCCATAGCCGGGGAAAACCCGCTCAGAGGCGATGAAAGAAAGGGTGAGTGCCGCACCATTTTGCTGCATTAAAGGGCCAAAATGGGAAAGTAAGCTGATGAATGAGTAACTCGAGGCGCTCATGCTGGCGAGATATCCTTTTCGAGAAGTATCCAGCAGATCTTTTGTTACTTCAGGAGCATTGGCCAAGCTGTGTACTAAGAGATCGATTTTCCCAAAATCGGCTTCGACTGCTTTCGCGACATCTTGCATTGCATAGCCTGAGAGCTCTGCGTAACGTTTATTCTCTTTGACCTCTTGTGGTACATCATCCATGGTGTCGTACATCGCATCCATCGGGTAGATTTTGGCATATTGGAACAGCTCGCCATTTTTCATCTTCCGGGAAGCGTCAAACTTGCCCATATCCCAAGATGTTTTGAAGATTTTGACGATGGGAGCCCAGGTTCCGATCAAAATCGTAGCACCTGCTTCAGCCAGCGCTTTCGCAATTGCCCAGCCGAATCCATGATCGTCACCGATACCGGCGACAAATACTTTTTTTCCTTTCAAATCAATATTTAACATGATTTCCTCTCATCGTTTGCTAGAGCAGTATAGCAAATCATGAGAAAAAAGAGGCTGAAAATAATTTTTTCTTGATAGCACTCTGCCCATGGTCTATATATCTGAAAGACCAAACGGAGAGCTATGCGTAAGATTGCGATTGTGAACCAAAAAGGTGGGTCAGGAAAAACGACCACGGCAGTGAATTTAGCTGCAACCCTTACCGAGGCCAAAAAAAAAGTTTCGCTCATCGATCTCGATCCGCAAGG
>JACQAR010000078.1 GCA_016194825.1 Chlamydiia bacterium | reverse complement strand
CTTCAACATCCCTTCGGCAATCTCAAAATCGGCAATAACACCATCTTTCATGGGGCGAACTGCATGGATTTTGCGCGGCGTCTTGCCGAGCATGGCCTTCGCTTTGTGCCCCACTGCTAAGACATCATTGGTCAATGAGTCGACCGACACGACAGAGGGCTCCGCTAAGACGATTCCCTTGCCGCGGACAAAGACCAGTGTATTGGCTGTCCCTAAGTCGATACCGATATCGCTGGAAAAAAAGCCCGAGAGGCGATGGAATTTTTTCATCGCAATCGAGCGGAGTTTTTCGAAGATTTGGAAGGCTTGCTCTTTAGTTGCTAATTTCATCCGTTTTTACGTTTGCAAAAGTTCTAGTACATCTTCCCAGGTCAGTTTCGCAATAGCTTCATCATCGCAGCTCACCACTTTCTTGACCAATCCTTTTTTCCGCTTCTGCATCTCGACAATTTTTTCCTCAATCGTATTCAAGGTAATCAATTTATACGAAGAGACAGAATTCTTTTGACCGAGCCTGTGTACCCTGTCTGTGGCCTGGTTTTCAACAGCAGGGTTCCACCACATGTCGTAGTGGATCACAGTATCAGCGCCCACTAGATTCAGCCCCACTCCGCCCGCTTTGAGCGATACCAAGAAGACGGGGATGTGCTTATTTTCATTGAATTCTTTGACAATCTAGAGCCGGTTTTTGGTTGACCCGTCGAGATGGGAGAAGAGGATCCCCCGCTGCTCAAAGTCTTCCCGCATGATCTGCAGCATCTTGGTATATTGGCTGAAGATCAACGTCTTATGGCCGCTGGCCACCAGCGTCTGGAGAAGCTCGAGCAGCATCTCATATTTTGCTGAATCGTTCGCTTCCGCTTTTTCTTTAGCGAAAATCGCAGGGTGGCAGCAGATCTGCTTCAGGCGAGTCAGTGTCGCCAGAACATGGATCTGTACCTTATCAAATCCATCGCGCTCGACCAACTTGACCAGTTCATCACGCGCAGAGGCGGCGTACGATCTGTAGAGTTCCATCTGCATATCGGTGAGCTGGCAATGGTAGACGATCTCCGAGACGGGAGGAAGATCCGAGAGGACATCGGTTTTCATGCGACGTAAGATGAAGGGGGATACTTTTCTTCTGAGATAATCGATGTTCTGCGCTTGGAGCTGACCTGTGACACGGATGTACTTTTCCATGAATCGCTCGTAGCTGCCGAGGAAGCCAGGCATCAAAAAGTCCAGCAAGCTCCACAGCTCGTCTAGAGAATTTTCGATTGGCGTGCCCGTGAGGATCAGTCGGTGGGCTGCTTGGATCATCTTCACCGATTTGGCATTGCGCGTGCCTCGGTTCTTGATGTGCTGCGCTTCATCGAGGATCGCATAGCTAAAGGAGACTTGGCAGTAGGTCTCAATATCTTTTTGGAGCAGTGTGTAGGAAGTGATGATCACATCGTATTCTTCCAATTTCGCCAGCAGTTTTTTCCGTTGATTGGGGATCCCATCGACCACCAATACTTTCAGCTTCCCATTGAATTTATTGAGCTCCTCTTTCCAGTTATACAGCAGCGAAGTGGGGCACACGATGAGCGAGCGTGCCTCTTTATTCTTGTTATGATCCTGGGTAATGGCGACAATGGCCTGGAGCGTTTTTCCCAACCCCATATCGTCCGCCAAAATGCCATTGAGATACATAACGCGGAGCCGCTCGAGCCACTGCGTACCCTCGATCTGATAGGGTCTCAGATCGGCCTTGATCTCTTTCGGAATGCCAGAGGAGCTAAAGGTTTTCTCTCCCAGCATCTGACTGCGGATATCGAGCAGTTGCTTCGACATCTTGAACTCGACCGGCAGTCCACTAAAAGCTTGCAGATCAATCGTCGCCAAGTTCCACAGTGGTTTAGGCTCCTTCAGATCTTCCAATTTTTTGATGCCGAGTTCATCAAAGAGCTGTACTAATTTGGAGAGTTTTTCCAAATCGAGTACCAAGATCTTCGAAAAGCGGGCAACCGCCTCTTTGGTCCGGGCGCGAGCCGCATCGAGTTCCAGATAGGAGCGCTTCGGGCTGATGCATTCCCAGAGCAGATCGAGCTTCACTCCTTTCAGAGCGCCAGTCACCTTCAGATCGATTTCATAATAGCCCACTGTTTTGCTCGTATCCAAATCGAGGACAAAGATCGTATCGTCGTAGATGAATTGATCGAGTAAATTCTGCGGACACTCAAATTGGATCCGATCTTGATTGCGAGGGATGGTCCCTGTCATGAATTCGACGATTTTCTTTTCTGTCTTTGCCTGATAGGTCCCTGATTGTGGATCGTAGACGAAATCTTGGAACAGCTCATCGATGATCTCTCGCTCTTGCACCAAGTTCCGAGCCAAAATTCCCTGCTCCGTCACAAACGTCTTGATGTCATCATAGGTGAGCTTGGAAGCATTGGCAGGCACCTCATGGCCATCGTAAGAGAAAAAGAGGGTCGCTTCCAACTCGCTATCCAGATAAGAAAGATGGCAGCGCGCCCCGAGTTTCCCTGCAAAGGGCAGCGTGACAAATTTTTCGATGACTTCGCTATTTTGCACCTCGGCAAACCGCTTCAATTCCGACAGAGAATTTTCCACAAAGCTGCCGAACAGCGGTTTGGGAACTGTCATTTCTCGAATCGCGGGTAAGTTGAGCAAATGGGTTCTCTTGATGTGCAGTGCAAAGCGGTAATACGTATCTTGGTAGAGCATTCCTGGCTGCGCGCATTCGAAAAGGACCACCTCATCGCTGCTCAGCACCATCTCTCCTACCACGAGTTTTGGTTTCAGCAATAATTTAGCAGCAGGTGGTTCGATGTATTCCAGATCAAAGCGGAGCTGCAGTGGATGGGGGGAGTAGCGCAGCGGAGTTTCCATCGTCCCTAGATAAAGGCACGGCAAGATCGGCATCTCGTCATCTATGTCTTTGAATCCCCTGGGACCTGCCAAACGGTTGGCAATTTCATGCGTCTTGGCCAGCAGCTGTCCAAACGTCTCTGCGTCGATCTGGGCAATCCTTTGCGCCCGTTCATTCTGCGGATTGTCTTGGAACCGAGAGTGGTCCAACAAAAGCTGCAGGATCGCAGCACCTGTTTCATCAAAGCTTTTGAGAGAAAAATGGAGCTTTCTGCCAATCACAAAAAGGGGCTCTTCATAGCGGACTGCATCTAAAAAAATCTTCAGCTGAGAGATCTGCAGAGGCTTGGAGCGGAAAGGCAACCGAAGCGCCAGTTGGAACTCCACCTTTCCCCTCTTTTCCCCTTGGATCGTCTGAGGATTGAAAATGACGCCCAATTCCGATTGGGCAAAAGCGCTTTCTTCTTGCGGCAACAGAAAAGGGCTGGTCGATAGCACCTCTGCAGCAGCGACATACTCTTGCAACACCTGTTTTTGATAGCGAGCGTCTTGCTTGACCACCTCTTTGGTTTGCGCCTCTTTGATCGCATCGATCAGTTCCTGTTTTTCTTGATGATCGAGCTGGTCGCTTTGGGTGATATTCGCCTCTTTGGAATACTCGATGAGCAGCGCATCAATTTTCTCTTCCAAAAAGAAGATCAGCGCAGCCAAATGGACACAATCGTAGCGGCTAGGGCAATCGCAGTTGGTGTGCACAGCCTGCGACTCGAAGCGATCGACCTCGATTTCGCTCTCGTAGGTGCTATCATAATTGCTCAAGATACGGCTGCTAAAACGAATCACCTCGTTATCGAGCCGCAGAATCTTGGCCGAAACGATCTTGTTTTTTTCAAAAAGTTGGCGCCCTTCTTTGAGGATCGCAGGCGAAAAGTCCTGTTTGAGCTTGCGAAAATTCAGCATATTCTCGGTTTTACCGATTTCCGATATCGTTAGCAACTAAAAAATTCATGCCTCGAGACAGTTGTCAAAATGGCTAAGCGCCGCTAAGCTATTTGGCAAAAAACCAAGGAGGTTTTATGGCTGTTTCTATTCTTCAGACCCACGCCGATATCGCGCCTTATTATACAGGCCTCGCACATCGTCTTCTCGACCGCCCTGTGGAGAACCTGATACGAGCTAATGTAAAGCTCCCGGAAACGCGTAGTATGGAGTGTCTGAAGCAAGATGCCGAAATGCTATATCAGCTGGCTCGGTATAGTGCCTATGGTAGCAATGCCCAGAAGCGCACTACCTATTTGGCCATTCAAGATGCGAATGCACCCGACAAACTTGGCGAACTGAAGCATACAGTACGACTATTTATATCAGACTACTACCCACTTGCTAGTAAGGACCAGATTCAGCCAGGATTTCAAGGGGTCGTCAACACAATACAAACCCAATGGGCTAAGGTAGACCCCAGTACTCTGAAAGGAGGCAATTTCGACCAAATCCTCATATTTCACCACCAACAATTCCGAGAATCAGGCCAAAAACTTCTGGATTGCTTTCTGCGCTGTCTCAACATTTCCCCGATCGACGCAACAACCTACTGCCCCGATGCCAATGCCCTTCGCCTCGTCGTAAAAGCCTCTGCCCTAGATACGTTTTGCGCGACCACCGGCTTCCAACTACTGATGAAAGCCTAACAGACTGCAAATAAATCACATAAGAGCATTCATAATACGCCAAATTGACATTAGCGTCAATTTGGCGTATTATGAAATCATGCAATACGACCCCGTTCAATACATAGAATTTTTCCACCTGCTCTTTTTAGAGCATTTAGGACGCAAACTCGACAAGCGCCTATATGCCCTCAAAGGAGGGTGCAATTTGCGGTTTTTCTTAGGAAGCATCCGGTATTCTCAAGACATCGATTTAGACGTCAAAACCGTCCGCGTAGCCACACTACAAAAAATAGTCCAAACCATCTTGGGATCGCAGAGCTTTGTGATGATGCTCCAATCTCGAGGTCTGGAAATCACGCAATCCTCAGAACCCAAACAGACCGAGACGACACAGCGGTGGAAAATCCAATTACAAACAGGCGCTGGGCTCACCCTTCCTACCAAAATAGAGTTTTCAAGAAGAGGGCTAGAAAGTCCTGTAGAATTTGAATCGATAGACCCGATGGTTTTAACCCCTTACCGCCTCCCCCCGTTATTTGTGCCCCATTACGGCCCTGTTACTGCCTTCCAACAAAAAATTAAAGCTTTAGCCCTCCGTACAGAGACACAAGCGCGAGATGTGTGGGACCTGTTCCATTTAATCAACGCCTATACTATGCAAAAACTAGGCAGTGAGTATCTGCGCAAAGCCTGTGAAAATGCGTGCAATATCCATTTTGCTGATTTCAAAGACCAAGTGCTGGCTTTTTTTCCCTCTGAACTCCAGTCCCGCTACAACGCCAAGATGTGGGAGGATATTCAATTAAAGGTGATTGAGCATCTGGAGGCGCTTCAGTGAATCTTCTCTTTGCTTTGAAAACGCTGCAAGAGATGGGGGTTCCCATCGTGCAAACTAGGGATGCAGCCTGCAAACTTCAGCTGAGCAATGCCCATACAAGCCAAGTATTGCGCAGGTTGGCGCAGAAAAAACATATCGTCCACTTGGGCAAAGGGCTCTGGGTCTTAGATCTCAAAGTACATCCGTTTCTTCTGCTCGACTATGTAGTAGCTCCTTTCCCCTGTTATATTTCTCTGCAGACAGCTCTTTACCATCATGACATGATCGATCAAATTCCTCGCATCCTCACAGCCGTATCTTTAGCAAGGACAAAACGGATTGAAACTCCGCTTGCGACTATTTCGATCCATCACATCGCGCCTCAGTTTTTTTGCGAGTATGAATTAGATCCAAAAACGCATGTAAAAATTGCGACGCCCGAAAAAGCACTTTTAGATATTTTTTATCTCAAGCCAGCCAAATCTCTTTGGTTCCAAAGTCTACCGGAAGTAGAGCTTCCCGCCTCTTTTAATACAAAAAAGGCCTACGCTCTGATTGACAAAATCCCCTCGCCAGCTCGACGCTCTATCGTTAAAAAACAACTCGATGTCCTTCTCAGATCGAGGTAGAAAATGCGTGTTTGTGGATGATCTCTTGCGCTCTGAGGCATGCTTTCCAGGTGGAAAACTGCGGGTTGCTCTCATCGGTGAAGTAGAGATTATCCAGCCCGATTTCCTTAACAAGGCCCGTCCGGTGGAACACGTGCCACACCTCTTCGGTCAACCCGCTGATCACTAGATAGCGCCCCGAGTTTTTGAGCGTGTCATGCAGCCGCAAAATCGCCAAACACATCGACGCATCCATGTGATAGACATTGTTGAGTCGTAAGACAAGCGCCTGGACATTGGGGTCTTTGGCAATGGTGAGCAGCGCCGATTGGATGACGTCTGCCGCAGCAAAATAGAGCTCTCCGCCAATCCCAATGATGCGCACTTTCCGATGCACATCTTCTGTAGGAGTCACAACCATCAATCTTCCCTTCGAATTGAAGGCGTATTCCACTAAATGGGGCGTCGAAGAGCGCTTGAGATAGGTACCGATCGACATCACAATGCCGATGAAAAAAGCCATATCGAGGCTGAAGATCAAGCAGGCGACAAAGGTGAGGATGAAGACGAGCGCATCGGAGCGGGTGGCACGAAAGGAGAGCTTGATGTCTTTCCAGTCCATCAGCGTATGGACGGTTGCGATCAAAAGAGCTGCCACTGCAGCAAACGGAATATCGCGCACAAACGGCCAGCAGAAAAAGAGGATCACACCAGTCAAAATCCCGCTTAAGATTGCTGCAAGACGGCTTTTTGCCTGCAAGCGGACGTTGAGAGTAGTCCGAGTCACGCTACCAGAGCTGGGCATTGCCCCCGAGATAAACGCGAGGAAAAAATTCGCCAACCCCACGCCAAAAATATCTTGGTTAACGTGTACTTCTTGTCCCGTCTTTGCAGCAAAACTGCGTGAAATGGAAAAAACTTCCAAAATGGACAACAGGGAAATAGCCAAAGCAGCTGGAAATGCCTGGTTCAGCAACTTGAGGCTGAATACAGGGAGAGTGAACTGGGGCCAAGGCTCTTGCGGCAGCTGCAAATCTCTCAGAGTGGCAACACTTCCCTCTCCGAGCCAAATGTTGAGCCAATAACTCAAAACAGCGGCTACAATGATCATGATCAGAGCCTGAGGCAAGCTCTTGTACTTGTGACGCAAAAAGAGATACAAAAGTAAGCTCACCCCGCCGACCAGTAAAGTAGGCCAGCTCACCAGATGCATGTGGAAAAACCAATCGGCCGCTTTATATAAAATCGGATCATCATTGGCCTTGTTGGGGATCCCTGTGAAGGCAAAGAGCTGACTCACTGCAATGGCAACGGTGATCCCCCCAAAATATCCCAAAATCACCGGACGGCTCACAAACTGCAAGAGCTTACTCACATTGCACATCGCAGCGGCAATTTGCAAAACGCCCATCACAAGCACAATCTGCATCAGAATCGATAAGACGAGCCCCGATTGCTCTACGGCAGGGACATGCTCGTAGTAGGTGTGTAAGATATCGGCAATGGAGGTCTGGATCAAGATCGCCGTCCCCGTGCTCGGGCCCGAAATCAAAGAGCGAGAAGAGCCAAAGCCTGCCGTAAAAATGGTGCCGAAAATCGCAGAGAAAATCCCAGCCATCGGGGGTAAACCCGCCAAAAGCGAATAGGCGATGGATTGCGGAATCGTCATCAAAGAGACGGCAATTGCAGCAAAAAGATCATCCCGGAAAAAGTTGAATTTATACCCTCTCAGCTCCCCACACCACGAGGGAAACCAAGAAATCGCCTTCATTTTCATATCTTTAGTCTGACAAAAGGGCGTTAAGCGTTCAAGTTTCGCCCGCGTAGCTCAAACTTCAACGGGGTGCCGGAGAAGGGAAAAGATTCTCGTAAGTTATTGATTAGATACTTCTTATAGCTATCTGTCAACAAGTCTGGTTTGTTCACAAAGAGGACAAATTTGGGGGGATTGATTTCCACTTGTGTTAAGTAATAGATCCTCAGCCGCTTGCCGGTAATGAGGGGCGGGTGATACTTCTGCAAGCATCCTTCGATGAACTTGTTGAGCTCTCCCGTTCCGATCCGTTGGGACCGGTTTTGGTGGACCTGTTTGACCAGCGGGAGGATCTGCTGGAGGTTTCTCTTTTGTTCTGCTGACATGAACAGCGTCGGGCAGTGCGCTAAGAAGGGAGCCGCCTCCCGGACCCCGCGGAGGGCGTGTTCCATGCGGAAGTTGTGCATTAAGTCCCATTTATTGAAGAGCAAGATGCAGCTCTTGCCCATCGCCTCGATCTGGCTGGCAATACGCCTTTCTTGGACGGTGAACCCTTCAAATGAATCGAGCACCAGCAGGCAAATCTCTGCGCGCTCAATGGCCTCTTCCGTTCTGATTGCGGCAAACTTATCGACCACCTCTTTTTCTGCTTTCTTACGTCGGATGCCTGCCGTATCGATCAGCAGATAGTCTTGTCCTTCATGCGTGAGCAGCGCATCAATCGCATCGCGGGTCGTCCCGGCAATGGGGCTCACAATCGATCGCTCTTCGTGGAGCAGCTGGTTGAGGAGGGTGGATTTGCCGACGTTGGGTCTTCCCACAATGGCCACTCGGATGGCGTTGGGCAAAGCAGGCGGCTCTTCCCGTGGCGGAATGTGGCCAAGGGCTGCCTCCAGCATTTCTGCAATCTGGTTTCCTTGGAGGGCTGAGACTCCAAAAATTTCTGGGAAGCCCAATCTGTGGAAAGGGGCGGTGAGTGTTTCATCGCGGCTGTCATCGACTTTATTGACTGCCAAGAGGACCGGTTTTGTTCCGCGGCGCAATCGTTTGGCGATCTCTTCATCGAGGGTTGTGATGCCGACTTTTCCATCGACTACGAACAAAATGGCATCGGCTTCTTCGATGGCATTTTCGGCCTGTTCTTTTACCTCTTGGGCAAAGGGGATTTTGCCAGAAAGGTCGATTCCCCCTGTATCGACCAAGATGAAGGGGCGTCCAAAGAGGTCGGTTTTTGCATAGAGGCGATCTCGGGTAATTCCCTCTTCTTCATCGACGATGGAGATTCTTTTTTGGCAGATTCGGTTGAATAGGGCCGACTTTCCCACATTGGGGCGGCCGACAATGGCAATTTTCGGATACATCTTGCCAAAGAGTATAGAGCAACCCACCGTAAAACAGAAGAAAACTTTAACCGAGACAGCTGAATAGTGAAAAAAAAATAGACTTCTTTCGAAACTCGCTTTGCCTGGAAAAATCAAAGATTTTCTAGGAAAATTTTTAGAATCTACGGAATAGATTCGGGTAGCGGAGGCGAAGCGACTTGACTAAAGTCGCTGAGATGACGATACAAAAATTTGGCAGAAAAGATTTGGTTTTAACGAGCAAATGGGGTTTCGAAAGAAGTCTAATAT
>JACQAR010000071.1 GCA_016194825.1 Chlamydiia bacterium | reverse complement strand
GGGTCGATATAGCCCCCCAATTTTGAAGTCGAAAATCGGCCAAAATAATCCCCAAAAGCGACGAAAAATTTTATTCGGATAGGTTCAAGATGTTAAAGATAATTTTTTAAAAACAAATCTTTATTTATTTTGGTGTGTATGGCATGATTACTGGAATTTAAAATAATGGTGACTAATGACTACTGTAAGTGCTATTACTACCAATTCTATTGCTGCGGCCCTGGCCGATGAATCCGTCGCAACCATGCAGAAGATTGCAAAAGATAGTGCAGCAAGGGTTGCTGCTTGTGCAAATCCAGCTTTAACTTCTGTAGAAAGAGCCAAGCTTCTGCAGGGAGGCGTGTGGTATGCAACCGATTATCTGGAACAGAAGCGACTGGTTCTTGATGATGAAGGTAAATTCGGGAGATTCCGGTCTATACTCTTTACGGGATATCTATCTTCAACTTCTTTTACCAAACTGAGGGCAGATAAGGTCGCCTCTTGGGTTGTAAAGCCCGATGTATTGCCGAGCGCAGCGATTGATGCAGCGATCCAAGGTCCAACAGTCATCGATTGCGGTATGGCATGTGCTCTAGCAAAACATGCGGCTCTTCGCAACGTCATTGGTGCAGAAAAATACAACGCTATTTTTAAAGACAGACTGGTTTTAGATAATGACTTCGATGCATTGAATCCGTTTTTGGAGCCTATACCTCAGATTTGTCGGGGAGCATTAGTAGGACATCGGAACACTCCTCCGTACCGGACTAAACACCCCTTGCGTGACTATGCAAACTTGAATACTGTGGCCGTAGGAGATGGAAAATTCGTTGGGCTCGGCACTCCTGCAGAGGGCTATACAGAACGACAAACCCAGCAGATGTTTGTGGATGAATTCAATCGCCCTTATGATCCGCTCATGGGGGGGCTGGCAACGCAAGCGCAATTAGACTATCAGCTACAAGATAATACTCCAAAAGAGATAGCACGCAAGGTTGAGATGGTATGTCAAGTAACACTGAGTGTTGAAGGTCTTCAAGAGCAAATTCGAAAGTACAACCTAACACCTGCTATACACGATTTTCAGCCGGATCTCATCCATCGTATCGTCCAGATACCCCAAGACCAAGTATCTGCCACTCAGTGGGAGAAGGTCATTCCGCGCTTCCAACGATTTGGTCAGGCGTTAGATGCCATTCTAAAAGGAAAAGCTTTTGTAAAGGCTCTAGCAGATCAAAAATTCTGATATCAAGGCTTTGTGAATTTAGCAAACTTCGGGTCGGTGATGGCGAGAAGGTCTTTGCTCCGCATTTCGATCGATTCCGTAGGGAGGCCGCAATTGAAGGCGGCCATTTCGTTTTGCTGGATCTCTAGATCAAAATAGTTGTCCAAATTGAGCAGATTGCCAAAGGGGGGCACTCCTCCGACGATGAGTCCAAAGCGCTCGAGGATGATCTCAGGACTTTCAAATTCACATTTTTCTCCCACCAGCTCAGCGGCTGCTTTCACATCGAGTTTGCGGTGGCCTGGGATATTGAACTGGTAGTTTTTTTTGCTGCTTTTGCCACGTAAAATGAGCGATTTGACTCCCAATTCCATCGGCAGGTTGCGGACGCGCGCCGAATCTTCGGAGGTGGGAGTCGCTTCATGGACGAGGTGGCGGATTTCAAACTCCTTTTCTCGACAAAGGCGGATGATTTCATTGCGGATGTTCTCTCCACCAAAAAAAGTATGAGCTTTGAGTCTGACTCCCGCAATTCTCTTGGGATCGGAAGGGAAGAGCGAGGCCTCTCGGATATTTTTCAGTTTGAGCAGCGTCATGGTGAGTCGCTCGAGGCCCATCCCAAACCCTCCATGAGGAGGCATCCCATATTTGAAGATGCTCAAGTAATCTTCAAAATGGTCGGGATTCATCTCTTTGAGTTTGAGCCCTTCAAGCATCGATTCATAGGTGTGGCGCCTCTGGCCGCCAGAGGTAATTTCTGTGCCGGCGCAGAGAAGATCAAACGTATTGGTGAGCTGTGGGTCTTCTTCTTTAGGATAGGCATAGAAAGGGCGCTTTGAGGTCTTCCAATCTGTAATAAAGATCAGATCGGTCCCAAATTTCTCCTGCGCCCAGGCGCAGAGCTGCCGCTCTGCAGCGGGACTCAAATCGTTTTCTTGTCTCTCGTCTATGCCGGTGCGCTCGAAATAGATCTGCTGCGCTTGTGCAAAGGGAATTCGGGGAAAGGGGATCTGTTCAGGCGCTGCAATGAGGGGCTGGCCAAGTGTCTCAAGCTCACTTTTGCAATGGCGCTGCAAATAAGAGACCATGAATTTGATGCAGGCTTCTTGGATGTCGAGAATCTCGTGCCAGTGCTTGAAAAATCCCATTTCAAATTCAAACTGTTTTCCTTCTGAGATGTGGCGAGAGGTCTGCGAGGGTTCTGCCCGGAAAAAGGGGGCGAGCGCAAAGACCCGCTCATTGACCCCTACCATGATCTGTTTATAGAGCTGACTGCTCTGTGCAAGGGTCGCTGTATGTCCGAAGTAATCGACATTGAAAAATTCCGCGCCGCCCTCTGAGGAGGCGCCCAGCATATTGGGAGAGAAATATTCGATCGCATGCACCGTATCATGCATGAACAGGCGATAGGCATGGGCCAGCTCTGCTTGGAGGCGAAAGACGGCTTGCTCTTTGCGATTGCGCAGGGCCAAGGTCCGATGGTCCAAGATGAAGTCGAGCTCGTTGTGCATCTCTGGTTTGTTGTATTCGAGAGGAGGCACTTCTCGGATCGGGTTTTCCACCAGAATTTTAGGCTCGATGATTTCAACTCGCAGAGCGGCTTCTCTCGATTCGACTGCTTTCCCTTCTATGGAGAGGACCGAGCCAATTTGGAGGTGGGCCACTTTGCGGATCTCGTCGCTGTTTTCGATGACGATTTGCAGAAAGCCGCTTCGGTCCCGGAGGACGAGAAAAGCGACTTTGCCAAGCAAGCGGAGTTGATTGAGAAATCCCCGCACGTATACAGCTTTACCGACCTGATTGCTCAGTTCTCGGGCTAGTGTTCGCTCCATACAGATCCTTATCGAGAAACGGCCTGTCTTTGCTCTAAGACGGCGCGGTGGCTCAATTTGATTTGCCCTCGGTCGTTGACATCCAATACCTTCACTTCAATCATGTCGCCTTCACGGAAAGGAGCGTCATGGATGTTTTGCAAGCGGTTTTGGGAGATTTCCGAGATGTGGCAGAGCCCCTCTTTGCCGAAAATTTCCACAAAATAGCCAAACGGGACGATCGACACGATCCTTCCGTTGTAGATCTTGCCAATCTCTACCTCTGCTGTGAGGTTGATCACAATCTGCTTAGCTCTCGCCATCGCCTCTGCATTGTTCGAAGCAATGCTGACGATGCCGCTGTCGTTGATGTCGATCTGGACGCCTGTCTCTTCGATGATCGCACGGATCTGCTTGCCGCCCGGGCCGATGACAACGCCGATTTTGCTCGGTTTGATCTGCAAAGTTTCGATGCGGGGGGCGTGGGCTGGCATTTCTGCACGAGATTCGGGGCAGACAGAGAGCATCTTGCGCAAAATATGGCTCCGTCCTTCTTTGGCTTGCGCTAAAGCGGCTCGCATGATGGCAGGCGTGATCCCTTCCACCTTGATGTCCATTTGGAAGGCGGTGATGCCCTGTTCATCTCCGGTGACTTTGAAATCCATGTCTCCGAGTGCATCTTCTGCTCCGAGGATGTCCGAGAGAATGGCAAATTGCTCTCCCTCGAGGACCAGTCCCATCGCAATACCAGAGACAGGGCGCTTGATCGGTACGCCAGCATCCATCAGCGCTAAGCAGCCGCCGCAAACTGAGGCCATAGAAGAAGAACCGTTCGATTCCATGATATTCGACTCGATCCGGATGACGTAGGGGAAGGCCTCTTGCTTAGGCAAGATGGCGCTGAGAGCGCGCTCAGCCAGTTTACCGTGCCCCACTTCGCGCCTGCCAGGAGCGCCGACTCGGCCCACTTCACCGACCGAGAAAGGAGGAAAGGAATACTGCAAATAGAAGCGCTGCAACCCTTCGCCGTGCAGATCTTCATAACGTTGGGCATTGCTCTCGCCTCCCAGCGTACAGACAGCCAGGGCCTGTGTTTCGCCGCGTGTGAACAGGGAGCTGCCGTGGGTGCGGGGCAAAATCGATTGCTCGATGTCGATGGCGCGAATGTCTTGGAGTCCTCGTCCGTCGATCCTCTTCTTCTTCTCGAGAACCATTTTGCGCATCAGGGAAGACTGTAGGTTCTTGTAGGCCATAGCGACATCGACTTTGAGCTGCGCATTTCCTTCAGCAGGGATCAGCGTCGCGTAGACTTTTTCTTGGATCTCAGCGAGCGTTTTTTCTCTTTCTTGTTTGCCGCTGATGCATAGGGCTGCTTCAATGAGCGCCGCTGCAGTGTTGTGAACGGAATGGGTCACTTCTTGGGGAGTGCGTCGGAGTTGGTCCCGTTTTTTGGGTTGGCCAATTTTTTTCGCCCAGTCAGCAATCGCATGACAGATTGTGCGGATGGCTTTTTGAGCTGTCTCAATCGCATGGATGACTTGATCTTCTGTGAGAAAATCGCAAAATCCTTCGATCATCAAAACAGCATCTTCGGTTCCAGCCACGATGAGATCGAGCCGAGACTGTTTCATCTCTTCGACAGAAGGGTTGATGAGGAGCTGTTCGCCGATCATGCCGACGCGGACCGCTCCAATCGGTTTCACGAGGGGAATATTAGAAATGGCAAGGGCAGCAGATGCGGCGCAGATCGCCAGCACGTCCGGGGAATGGATCCCATCGTAGGAAAAGACATAAGAGAGGACTTGTATTTCATTGTAATAGCCCTCTTCAAACATGGGTCTCAAGGGGCGATCGATGAGGCGGCACACGAGCGTCTCACGCTCCGAGGGGCGTCCTTCTCGCTTAATGAAGCCGCCGGCCGTGCGTCCGACTGAGGAGTATTTTTCTTGGTAATCGACCCGCAGCGGTAAAAAATCGATCCCTTCTCCTGGTTTTGCAGAGGAGCAGGCAGAGGCAAAGACGACCGATTCGCCGCAGCGGACGAGGACGGAGCCGCCTGCTTGGCGGGCGATTTTGCCGGTTTCAAATGAGAGAGTTTTGTTTCCAATGGAAACTTCGATGATTTCTTTTTGCATATAAATTCCTATAAATGAATAGAGAAGGCGCAATAGAAATCAGAAAAAAATCTTTAACGACTGTTAACTCTTTTTTTCTGTTCTCTATCACCTATCTCCTGGGGTTATGAAAACGCCCCGCATCCATACGCTTGAGCTTAGGGAGCGGGGAGGACGTTACTTTCTCAAATTCAGGCGAACGATGAGGTTTTGATACCGTTTCGTGTCCGTGGAGTTGAGATAATCGAGCAATTTACGTCTTTGCCCGACGAGTTTTAAGAGGGCGAGCCGGGAGCTTTCGTCTTTGGGAGACCGCTTCAGGTGTTCCGTGATTTCGGCGATTCTTTCAGTTAAAATAGCGATTTGAACATCGGCGGAGCCGGTGTCTTTCTCGTGTAACTGAAATTTTTTTGTGATTTCTTCCTTGGTACCTTTATCTATAGACATTTGAGGAAGTTCTCCTTTTTTTCGTTATGGATTTTACCCGATTTTGAAAAAATGAGCAACTGGAACTCTTGCAGACCATCTTCCGACCTGATAAATTTGAGGGACAAAACAAGGATATTCTGATGCATCAATTTCAAATTTTACAACCCTGGATTCCTCACATTCTCACCGCGATTAAAAAAGAAATTAAGAACGAGCACTTGCCCTCAGCCCCTGCCTTTCACAGGACCTATTTTGGAAGCCGTCCTCTGAATCGCCTCACGACAGAAGAGCTATTCCAAGCTTATGAGAAGGAGTTGTCTACAGGCAATCAAGAGCTCTGCGAATGGGTGATTAGCCGCTGGGTTTTCAAGCACGGCGATCTCTATGAACATTTTGCCAAACGCCTCTCTGAGCTCAATCCCAATTTTGAAGAGATCCGGCAAATCACCGAGGCGCAGGCGGAGTACATCCTCGACGGAGCGGCCCAAGCCTTTGGCCCGATCAACCTCTATCTCTTCTCGATTCTCAATGGAGTGGTGTTTCCCGAAGTGATTCTCACGCGCCTCAAAGAGCAGGCCGATGCAGCTCAAAAAGCAAGTGCGTGCACTGCAGCAAAGGCTCAATGCGTGCAGCAGCAAATAGATGAGCGCTTCATGCGCGAGGCGCTCAAAGAGGCGAAAAAAGCCTACGCCAAAGATGAGGTTCCTGTCGGCGCAGTGCTCGTCCATGCGGGTGAAATCATCGCCCGCGGTCATAACCAAGTAGAGCTATTGCAGGATGCCACAGCCCATGCCGAAATGCTCTGCATCACAAGCGCCGCTTCTGCCATTGGGAATTGGCGTCTGGAAGAGATGACTCTCTACACAACGCTCGAGCCGTGCGCCATGTGCGCAGGGGCTTTGCTGGCCTCGCGCGTGCAGCGCGTGGTGTGGGCCGCACCCGATCTGCGTCTAGGTGCCAATGGCAGCTGGGTGGATCTTTTTGCTCTGAAGCATCCAATGCATAAAGTGAGCATTACGGGCCACGTCCTTGAAGAAGAAGCGGCCGCCCTTATGAAGAGTTTTTTCCAGGAGAAGCGTGAGCGAGCTGTTGTGGATTGATGAGCTCATTGCTCATCAAAAGCAAAAACTGCTTGCCCTGGCACGTCAGATCGTGCCGCACCTGACCGAAGACGATCTATTGCAACCCAATGATTTCCCAGCCCTAGAGTACCATCCCCATTTCCGCTACGAAGAGGGAGTTTTAGCAGGCATGCTGGCGATGCGAGCAGCATGGTTAGCGAAGCAGTAAAATTTTTGTTGCTGAAAATTGGATTTTTTAGTTATAACATGTTGATTTAAAGCACTTTTCATATATTTGGTTCTGACTTATAATCGCAGGTCATTAACAACTAAAGAGGTGTTTTTATGCATTCTGCTGCTGCTGCGTTGTATCGCAATCCGTTTGTAGCCGCTCCTCGGAGTCAGCAAACGTTTTTTGGCCAATGTGTCAATCCTACAGCTGCTCAAATATTGAGCAACTATGCAGGCGGTAATCTTGCTAAAGCTAGAAATCCAGTGGCTGCTAAGGCCGCTTTGTGGACGGCGCGATTTTTTGCAGTACTAGCGGTCACTCCCCCAGTTGTGGGAGCTGCCCAATGGATTGCGCGTCGCATCCAAGAAAAAATAAATCCGACAAGTGCGCCACAGCCGCTGCTCGATTCTTCCTATCGCACAAGTCGCACAAGAGCTGCGAGCGAAATGGCTCCAAGAAGGAAAGTAGATCCTTTTGCGCACCTCACTGTTGACCGAGCTGCACGAAGAAGCTTGGTTTCCCTTAGCGAGAGCACTTCAATACCTGAGACAACTCAACAGAGTCCTACTGCGAGGCACCACCGCTCTCCCGCTTTTGGATTCAAAGAGTCAGACTTAGCTCAACTGACCGCAGAGCTTACTCTATAAGCTTGATGGGCACGCCTTAGAGACCTTCTCTGAATTAACGTTTCGTCGAGTTTTTAGGTTATTTTGGCCGCTTTTCGATTCAAAATTGGGGGGCAATATACTGGGTGTCGATATAGCCCCCCAATTTTGAAGTCGAAAATCGGCTCAAAAGAACCAAAAAATCGACAGAAAGTTAAATCAGAGAAGGTCTCTTAAGCAATGCTCAAGGCGTGGTCTTGTTGTTATACCATTCGCGGAAAATTATGAATTTATTTTTTGCGAATGGTATTATCTTTTCTTTGCTGAAATTTTTTGCATCCGCTCTTTTTCTGCCGGGCTGAGTGCCTCCTCACCATACAGTGAAATCCGCGTCAGCATAGCATCCAGAAACTCTTCGTCATCTAAAATGGGTCGTCCTGATTTGAAGTCGTAGATTTTGCTCTTCCGGAATCGTTTTTCCTTGCTAAACAGATGTTTGCCCCGCTCGATCAGCCGAAAAACCATTCTCTCAAAGGGCTGTAGGAAGGGGAGCCAGCTCTCAGCACGCCAGGCGATGAGCGAGTAGAGATAGGCAAATAGGCATGCGCTGGCGTAGCTGCAGAAGAGGATCCAGTTGCCATTGGTCAGATCAATGAGCAGATTGGCGCCAATCAGGCCGAGAAGCAACCACGCCGCCCGGAACGGGAGCGAAAAGAACAGCAACAGCTTGGCATTTGGATTGAGCAAAGTCCACCCAATCAAGGTCGCATATAAGGCGGGGGAATTGCCAGCCAGCAGCACCCGGTTGTGGCTCAGCGCCATCAAGCCAAAGGCGATCAGGCTCGCTACCAAACCGGCTGAAAAATAGAGCCCATAGAACCACCCCGCTTTTCCCCTCTCTAATAGTCCGTTGCCAAAGGTCCATAGTAGAAAAAGGTTGAATGCCAGATGGAGCAGAGAGCCAAAATTGTTGGTCGCAGTCGGCTCTACGAAGAGATAGCTCACGAATTGCCACAAATAGCCCTGCATCACTCCTTCGTAGGACAGGGCCAAAATCCGCAGTAATAAAGGAGAAAAGATCCCCACGGCTCCTGTTAAAACCAATAAAATTTTAAAGTGACGAGCTGCTTGCATATATCCAGTTTGTGAAAAATCCTTGTTTTTTTCTAGATCAGAAGTTAAACTGAATGCTTAAAAGGATTTTCTACATGAAAGAAAAAACCCACCCTCCTTACCACGATGTGCTCTTTGTCGATTCTTCAACAGGGGCCAAATACATCATCGGTAGTACACTGCAACCGAAAGAAAAAGAAAAGTACGAAGAGAAAGAGTATCCCGTTAGCCGTGTACCTATTTCTTCTTCTTCGCATCCCTTCTTCACCAAGTCAAATCAGTTCATCGACTCTGAAGGTCGCGTCGATAAGTTCACCAAGAAGTATCAGCGCAAATCGGAAGCGGTCATGAAAGACAAGGAACGCCAAGAAGAAAATAAAAAGCCCAAAGCTAAAGCGTCCAAGAAAAAGTGATTCAAGATGTCCGGCTCAAGGTCTTGAAGCTGCTCGAACGGCTGAATCAAGTCGAAGGGGAGCTGGGACATCCTGAAGCCATTGCGGATCAAAAGCGGTATCGGCAACTGACCCAAGAGCATTCTCAGCTCTCTGAGCTGAAAACTGTTTGGGATCGGCTGGAATCGCTCCGTCAGCAAAAAGACCAAAATGAGGCCCTTTTCCCGACAGAAACAGATCCCGAGATGATCCAGCTTTTGCGGGATGAAATCGCTCTCTTAAATAAAGAGATTGATGTCGCATCAAAACAGCTCGAAGTGCTCCTTGTTCCCCCCGATCCACGTGATAGCCGCAACATCATTCTAGAGCTAAGGGCTGGTACAGGTGGCGATGAGGCGGCTCTTTTTGTGGCCGATTGCGCCCGGATGTATCGCAATTATGCCGACCAGAAGAAGTGGAAGAACGAAGTGCTCTCTACTTCTGAATCGGAGCTCGGTGGCTACAAAGAGTATATCGTTTCTCTTTCCGGACAAAATGTCTTTCGTCTCATGCAATATGAGGCAGGGACCCATCGGGTGCAGCGCGTCCCCAAAACCGAAACGCAGGGACGGGTCCATACATCGGCGATCACAGTAGCGGTTCTGCTCGAGCCCACCGATGATGATCGCATCGTCATTGAGGAAAAAGATTTAAGGATCGATACCTACCGCGCTTCAGGTGCCGGTGGTCAGCACGTCAACCGGACCGATTCTGCTGTCCGCATTACTCACCTGCCCACGGGGACGGTGGTCGCTTGCCAAGATGAAAGGAGCCAGCATAAGAACCGCGATAGGGCTATGCGTCTATTGAAAGCGAGAATTGCCGAAGAACAGATGCGCAAAGCGCACGCAGAGATGTCTGCTGTCCGTTCGAGTCAAGTGGGGAGTGGAGATCGCTCTGAGAGGATCCGTACCTATAACTTTCCGCAAAACCGAGTCACCGATCATCGGATTGATCTCACACTCTATAATCTCGACCAAATCCTGGAGGGAGATCTCGATGATCTGACGATTCCTCTAGTCAACTATTTCTACGAGCAGAAACTAAAATCGTGAAGACAGTTCTGGAAGTGCTTCAACTCGCTGTGACCTACCTCAATGACAGGCGCCTGAC
>JACQAR010000066.1 GCA_016194825.1 Chlamydiia bacterium | reverse complement strand
CGAGGCAAAGCCAGATCAAAGCAGACAAAGTCTGCGTTACGAGCGAGGAAGCCATAGTAAAACTATGGCTGACGAGAGAGGATTGATATGGCAAAGCCGCAGCAAGCCAGTTGTCTCTTATTTGCATGCCGGGTTAATAGTAAGGCTTAGATGTATCAAGCATTTGGACTTTCAGATATCGGCGGAAAACGAGCGCACAATGAAGACGAGTGGATCGCCATTCCAGAGCTAGGTTTTTTTGCCCTTGCCGATGGGATGGGAGGACACAAAGCAGGCGATGTTGCCGCTCAAGAGACGATCCGCTTCCTCTGCTCTATGGTGCGCCGAATCCAGACCAATGACTGTGTGGAGTGGATCATCGAACTGCGGCATGCCATCGAGACGACCAATCAAAAAATTTACCATCTGGGTCAGTCCAATCAGGCTTTCCATGGGATGGGAACGACGCTGTGCTGTCTGTGCTGGAAAGACAGTGTGATCATCTACGCGCATGTGGGCGATAGCCGGATCTACCGGGTCCGAAACGGCAAGCTCCACCAGCTGACTCAAGATCATTCTCTGTTTGCCAAATGGCTTTCGGTTGGGAAACTCGCTGAAGAATGTGAAACCCCCTTCCCTTATAAAAATGTGATTACTCGCGCAGTGGGGACGGGGAAAAAAGCCAACCCAGAAATCGCCGTCACCCACCACCAGAAAGGCGATGTCTATCTCCTCTGTAGCGATGGACTGACCGACATGCTGAGCGTCGAAGAGATGGAGGAGATCTTGTCTTGCTCTTCTCAGATAAAAGAAGGAGGAGAAAAGCTCATCCAGAGGGCGAAATTTAAGGGAGGATATGATAATATGACTGTCCTCATAGTCGGGAAGCATGGAGAGGATTTATTTAGATAACAACGCAACGACCGCCCTAGATCTTCGGGTCTTTCAGGCGATGCTTGCCGAATGGAAGGGCCCCCCTGCCAACCCCTCCAGTCTCCATTGGTTTGGACAAAGAGCCCGCGCGCTGTTACAAGCTGCCCGTCAACAAACGGCCTCTTTTTTTGGTGCAAATCCTGAAGAAATTCTTTTTACTTCTGGAGGGACAGAAAGTCTCAACCTACTGATCCGAAGTTTGAAAAAAGGACATGTCATCACCAGCACGATCGAGCACTCGTGCGTCTACAAAACCCTCAAAGAACAAGAGTCGGCTTCTTTGTCGGTGACGTTTCTTCCCGTGACTCTCTGGGGAGCTCCTCTAGTAGAACAAGTAGCAGAAGCCCTGCGTCCCGATACCGCAGCCATTCTGCTGTCGGCCGCCAACAATGAAACGGGAGTGATGATTGATCTGCCAGCGATGGCCGATCTCGCCCTCAAAAAAGGGGTTCCGCTCTGGATCGATGCAGTGGCCTATGTTGGCAAGGAGAGCTTTTCTTTGCATCCCGGCATCACAGCAGTAGCGATCAGCGGGCACAAATTTCATGCCCCAAAAGGAATCGGAGCTCTCTACCTCAAGAAAACCCAGAAGATCTCATCACAGCTCACCCCACAGCTCACAGGGGGCAACCAAGAATACATGAAACGGGCTGGGACAGAAAATCTGGCGGGCATCATCGGTCTTGCAGAGGCGCTGCAGATTCTCAAGGAAAAGCAACCTGAGATCACAGAGCAGATCCGCGATCTGAGGCTGCACTTTGAGCACCAGCTCCAGCGTGCGCTTCCCGATCTTCTCATTCATGGGGAAGGGTCTCGGATCTCCAATACCTCGAACGTTGCGTTCCTCGGCCTAGATGGGGAGACGCTGCTCATGCATCTCGATCGGCTCGGTATCGCCGTAAGCCACGGATCTGCGTGCGCTTCCGGCGCGATAGAACCCTCTCGCGTCTTACTGGAAATGGGCGTCGAGCGGAAAACAGCCCGTTCGAGTCTGCGCTTCTCTTTCAGCCGCATGAACACACGAGCAGAAATCGACGAAGCGCTCGGCAAGATCATCCCTCTCATCCAGAAGTTATACCATTCGCGGAAAATAAAGACATAAAGTGCACAGCGTATTTTGCCGAGCACCAAAGCCTGGAGCGAGAGGCCAACTTGTATTATGTTGGCTCGAGTGAAGGTGAAGGCGCGCAGGTAAAAGACGCCTGCAATTTATGAATTTATTTTTTGCGAATGGTATTACGGGGAGCGGATAGGCTAAGAGACAATAGACCTCTTGCATAACCTCATTTGTTTGCTAAAATCGTTCTTTTTTCGCTGAT
>JACQAR010000024.1 GCA_016194825.1 Chlamydiia bacterium | reverse complement strand
TGCGATGCGGCAGGAGTGCATGCCGTGATTGTCTGCGATCCGACGACAGATATTCATAATCCCAACGTAGTCCGCTCCAGTGTAGGCACTCTCTTCACTCTGCCCGTTTTCGAAGCTGATAGCCTAGAGACCCTGCAGTTTCTCAAAGAACGGAAGATCTCGATTGCAGCGGCCACTCCCCGAGCCACGCTCTCTTTTACCGAGGCCAATTTCCGTACACCTTTGGCCATTGCGGTGGGGACCGAGCAGTATGGGCTGAAAGAGGCATGGATGAAAGAGGCAGAGCTGGCGGTGCGGATTCCGATGTTCGGAGTAGCCGATTCTCTCAACGTTGCCTCTGCGACGACACTACTTCTCTATGAGGTGGTGAGACAGAGGTTTTCTGAAAAAAAATCTGACTCACATTATACTGGGTAAAATGGATCGTGATATTCGTTGGCAACAACGTTTTGAGAACTTCAGTAAGGCCATCTCTCGCCTGCGCGAAGCTCTAGCGGGCACCGCTCAAGAGCCTAACAATCATTTGTATCAGATTGCCTTGATTGGAGCTTTTCAGTTTACCTTTGAGTTATACTGATCGTGATTCAAAAATCGGTTCTGCCGGCGTCGGACAGCCACCGCTTTTGAGCCCGTCTGCATCGCTCAACTTATTCAAGTTGAGCTGCTTCGGGCGTCGGACAGCCACCGCTTTTGAGCCCGTCTGCATCGCTCAACTTATTCAAGTTGAGCTGCTTCGACGCCGGCTTTGCCTGGCTCAAAATCGGGGCGCCTCCTTGGCATCTCCCGATTTTTGAATCTCTCTCAGTATATCTTGGAAAACCATGAAGGATTATTTAGCTTACAATGGTGTGGAGGCAAGCTTGCCTCGCGAAGTGATCAAGCAGGCGTTTCATCACGGGCTAGTTGCCGATGGGCAAATTTGGATCGACATGCTGGAGGACCGGAATCTGATGGCCCGTATTTACGAAGAGTTAGCAGCTGAAAAAGCGGTGCAGTGCATCCGAAGCCGATATGCTCTAGCTGTTGAACAGCTGTACCAAGATTTACTCGAAAAAACAAAAATCATATTAGATTCTGTGTCCAGTCTTACGTCACATTAAGCAAAATTCCGATCTTCATGTAGGTCGCTTGTTAGCCAAGCTCTCCAACATGGATGGCAATAGATGCTGAATATTTAACTGACTCAGCAATTCCTCTACCTTCTTTGCAGCTTGGGAGCGTCCAGTTGAGAAGAGCTTGAAGTATACGCTTATGAGAGGCTGGATCACACGTTCTGTTTGATCCTCAACGGAGAGCCGCTGGAACTGAGCAATGAATCTGGGGATATCAATACGCACCTCGGGAAATGCTTCATCCACTTCTAAATAAGTGCCCTGGTCTGATCCATGCATCAAAAGAAATACATCATCCAAGAGAGTGCCTACAATCTGGATTCTCTCGATTTCTTTTGTTGTGAGCTTCCCGGCAGCGTTATAAATGACAATTACCGTCTCGAGAAAAGAATGCGTTTTGATTCTCTTCAAAAGTTCAAGTAATTGCTGTTTATCCTGAGGCTGCTCGATGCTATTGAGAGCCTCAAAGAGGCGAGGACAAGCTTCTCTATACCGCGTTTGGATGGTAGTGAGAACGATCGGGTGGAAACGCTCCCGACGAGCTCGTCTGCACGATTTCTTGGTATCTTTCTTCTTCAATGAAATAGCGCCCTGATTTTACATAATGCTCACTGCCATAATCGGTATACAGGACGTCTCCTGGATTCAGATCCTTAAGAGCTCGGACATAGGTGAGCTTATGCGCTCCTTCGTCAAAAGTAACACTGGGAGGACCACCGTCATTAATAAAAATTGCTAAAGAGCCGTACTTTGTCTGGTCTAAATGATCGATGCTGTAATTTTGATTGCGGTAGGTGTTTGGCCTCTGCCAACAAACTTCTCCGCCAAAGAAGCAAACTAATTGTCCGTTTCGGATTTTTTGTAAAGCAACTACAGATAATCCCAGCCACGGATGTTCGGACAAAGCGATCTGCGGAGGTTTTTGGATCAGGCGCTGGATTTCTGACTCAGAGACCTCAGAGTCGGTGTCACTTTGCACTTGTTGGTAAGTTTCAGGAGTACAAACTGGCCTGATGGAAAACCAAACGCCGGTTCTTTGATGAAATTCTTCTTGGCGGAGCTGTACGATTCCTCTTTCTATTTTGAGACACACCGGCACCCAGCCTGTTGTTTTCGGAGCGGGCCATGTGCAAGAAGTGTCGCAATAGGCTTTGTGCGCAGCCCGGGCACTTTTTTGGCATTGTACTGAACAGTATCTCACTTTTTTACAACGTGAGCACAACTGATCTGTTGTGTTGTCACAGCCAGGCGCGTCACAAGAGTACCGTACGTTGACAGAAGAACGAGCAATCGCCTGTGTCATGATACCCTCAGCAGCAAAAAGGCCAAGGAGGCGAGGAACATGGCTGTGAGAAAGAGCCTATTCCCACCCACCTGATAGGGCCCGCGCACCTGTTTGTGATAGCGGCCCACCCAGACCAAACAAACCGGTAGAATCCCATACAAGAGCACATCGACGACGCCTCCTGCAAACGAGAGTGCGCGCAAAAAGAGATTCGGGATACTCAGTGCAATGACCAAGGAGGGCAAAAAGGCCAGCGTATAGACAAGCCACTCAGGCACTTTCTTCCCTTGCAGCCCATCGCGGAAAAAATCGACCAGAGAGATGGCGATGGTGATGAAGGAGGTGAACATCGCAAAAAACGCAAAGGCATTGAGCAGAAAAGGAATGACCGTTCCGCTCGCTAGCCCCTGCAAAAGCTCCGTCACAAGGCCATTTTCAACCCGGACTTTTTCAGGCTCTTTAATCATCCCCAGAATCACAAAATTCCACAGAGTGTAGACGAGCATCGGGATCAAGTTACCCACCACAATCGCAAAGCGGATGTGCGCGATATTTTTTCGCAGGTAATACGTGAGACTCGGCACGAGATTCTGATAGCCAAAAGAGATGAACAAAATGGGCAAAATAGACAGAGCCGATTTCCAAGAGGTGTAGCTCAGATTTTCCATTTGTACGAAAGAAAGGCCCATTCCTACAATCAGCGCATAGGAGAGAACCAGACCGATCAAGAGCAGGCGATTGGTGCGATCCACTCCCCGGATGCCTGTAAAAATCGTGAGAGCGACACAAATCAAGCAGAGAAAAATGCCCACTTCGCGCGGGAATTCTTGCGCAAAGAGCGCGTGCAAGAGAGTGCCAAAAATTTGTCCTCCCGCATCGAGATAGGCGACGAAAATCCCATTGAACAAAAAGAGAAATAAAAGCCCTACCCCAATTTTGCCCACTTTCCCGAAAATGAATTGGGCAATGGACAAGAGATTGACCTCGCGGTCAAACCAAAGGGTCGCTTCTAGCAGAAGAAGACCTGTAGCTGTGGTAAAGGCGTAGGCAAGTAAAATCGCGGCCAGCGCTGGGACAAAGCCAGCCAGGGCGCTCAGAGCCGGCAGCCCAATCATCCCCGCACCGATACAGCAACCGGTGACCATCAACGTCGCGCCCAAAAGATTTCTTGTCTGAGACACCTCAGCAATTTGTTTCATGAGAAAGCTTTTTTTTGTATCCTGCTAGTATATATGGATATAGTATTTTGCGATAATCATCTTCTCGTTGTGGTCAAACCTCCCGGTCTCTTGACCCAACCCGATCCCACCGGGGATAAAAGCCTAGAAGAGCAGGTCAAGGCTTGGGTAAAGAAAGAATACCATAAGCCAGGGGCTGTCTTTCTCCACGTGATTCACCGCCTTGATCGGCCAGCCAGCGGCCTTGTCTTTTTTGCCCGTACCTCCAAGAGTTTGAGCCGCTTGAATGAGCAATCGCGAGAAGGAGCTATCCAGCGGGTGTACTGGGTAGAAGTGGAGGGAGCGCTTCCCGAAAATGAGGCGAGGCTTGATCACTACATCATCCATGCCGAGCACCGGGCTGTCTTGGGGAAAAAAGAAGATAAAGAAGCCAAGCACGCTCGCCTTTTTTATCGAGTCAAACACCGACTTAGCCTTACGACTATTGCTGAGGTAGAGCTTGAAACAGGGCGTTACCATCAGATCCGATGTCAGTTCAGCGCCATTGGACATCCTATTCTAGGAGATGTGAAGTATGGAGCTAAAAATGGCGACGGATCGGCCATCCATCTCCACTGTGCCAAATTGCTCTTTGAGCATCCCGTGACGCAAGAGAAGCTATGCTTTGAGTCGCATCCACCATTCTGCAATCTGAACGGCGTTTAGAGCCGCACCTTTGCGCAGCTGATCTCCGACCGACCAGAACTCAATGGTCTTAGGCTGGCTCATATCCAGCCGGAGTCGTCCTGCAAGGACGTCGTCGAGACCCGTAGCATCGGCGGGTGTGGCAAATCGGTTCAGCGCTCTTTCTTCAAAGAGTCTTAGTCCTGGCATTTTTTGCCACGCCGCCTCGATTGTGCTCAAAGAAACGGCCTCATGGCATTCGACATTGGCCGCAACAGAGTGAGCCCTCAGCACCGGAACGCGGACACAACTCGCAGTGAGTTGAATCGAGGGATCTTGCAGAATTTTACGCGTCTCGTAGAGGATCTTACGCTCTTCTTCGACATAGCCCGAATCGTGGAGCTGCGAGTTGTGCGGATAGAGGTTAAAGGCATAAGGAAAAGAGAAAAGAGGAGGGTAATGGGTGTTGGCAAGATGGGCTTTGGTCTCTTCCTCGAGTTGTTTTTGCAGTTGCGCGCCACCACCGCTGGCTGCTTGATACGTAGAGACCACGATTCGTTTGACTCGATACAGACGATGTACAGGAAAAAGTGGCATCAACAGAACGGTTGCCGCGCAATTCGGAGACGAGACAATTCTATGATGGCGAGTCAGCACATGACCGTTGATTTCTGGAATGATGAGAGGGATATCATCCTCCATTCTCAATGCTGAACTCGAATCGACCACAAACCCCTTTGTTTTTGGGATCCATTCTCGCGACACTGCTGCTCCTGCGCAAAAAAAGAGCAGATCAAAGCGGCTCAAATCGGTGAGAGTTTCGATTTTGTGCCCGTCGATTTCTGTTCCTGCCGATCGCGGTGAGGCAAACAGCGACACATTTTTGAGTGGGAATGCTCTTTCTTTTAGGAGAAATAGAATCTCTCTTCCTACTGCACCACTTGCGCCAATGATTGCAACGCTTGTCATTTTGCGTTAGTATAACAAGTAGATGGATAAAGAACTGCTCCAATCTCTTGACGATGCTGTGCGCGCGATTGAAATGTTGCGCTCTCCAACGAGCATTGGCTTCATTACATCGGCGGCAGAGCGAATTGCTGAGACATTTCGCGATAAAAAGAAGCTCATCATCGCAGGCAACGGAGGCAGTCTTTGTGATGCCATGCACTTTGCTGAAGAGCTCACGGGACAGTTTCGCCGTTATCGACCCGCGCTTCCTGCGATTGCTCTCGCCGATCCAGGCCATCTCACCTGCGTCTCCAATGATATGGGATTTGAGTCGGTCTTTGCCCGCGGCGTCGAAGCGCTCGGCCAAGAAGGAGATCTTTTCATTGCGCTCACAACGAGCGGCAATTCCTCGAATTTAGTAACAGCCGTGGAAATGGCGCACACCCGCGGTCTCAACACCATTGCTTTTCTCGGCAAAACAGGCGGCAAGCTCAAAGGGCTTTGCGATCTCGAATGGATCGTCTCTGGATTTACCTATTCTGATCGCGTGCAAGAAGCCCACATGGCTGCCATTCACATCATCATCGAACAAGTTGAAAAACTCCTCTTTTCTACCCATGCTCCTTCTCTGGCCACTGCGCCGTAAAGCACAAGATCTCATTGAAAGCGGCCATGCGTGGTGGCTCGCGCCCCTCAGTTGGCTGTATGCAATCGCCATCTTTTTGCGCAATTGGTACTACGATGGCAAAAAGCCACAAAAAGTGCGCCCTGTAGTGGTGAGTGTAGGGAATATCGAAGTAGGTGGCACGGGAAAGACGCCCCTAGTTCTTCTCTTAGCAGAGCGATTTTCGCATCGGAAAGTGGCCATTATATCGCGCGGGTATGGTGCCATCCCCGATGAGGCGCTTCTTTTGGCTCGCCGCCTGCCCCACGTCGAAGTGCTCATTGGCAAAGACCGCGTCGCGCTTGCCAAGCAAGCCAAAGCCGATCTCGTCATCCTCGACGACGGCTTTCAGTACCGAAAACTCTACCGCGATTTTGACCTGGTGCTCGTCACAGGAAAAAAAGAGCACTATCTTCCTTGGGGGCGCCTACGCGACACGCCCCGTCGGCTCAAAAGCGCCCACCTCATCCAAACACGCCTTCGCCTCCGCCGCATCCTCAATGCGCAAGGGGAGACACTCTCTTCACTCCAAGGCCGAGAAATCGCCTATTTTTGCGGCATTGCTAGGCCCGAAAGGTTCCGACGCACCTTGCTCGATCTAGGAGCTATCATCACCGCCTCCTACATCCTTGCTGACCATGAACCGATTGATTTCATTCAATTACAAGAGCTTGTGAAAAAAGCACCCCTTCTCATTACCACCGAAAAAGATTTTGTGAAGCTACCACCGCATCCTTTCCCAATTTTTTATTTGGAAATGGAGGCAGAAGTCCTATCCGATTGGGAATCGCTCATTGAAAAAATCGATCAAAAAATCGATAATAATGGCTTGAACCTATACTGAGAGAGATTCAAAAATCGGGAGATGCCAAGGAGGCGCCCCGATTTTGAGCCAGGCGAAGCCGGCGTCGAAGCAGCTCAACTTGAATAAGTTGAGCGATGCAGACGGGCTCAAAAGCGGTGGCTGTTCGACGCCGGCAGAACCGGTTTTTGAATCACGATCAGTATATCTCAGTAAAAAGTGTCAGTCGATTTTGCGGTTCTTTTGAGCCGATTTTCGACTTCAAAATTGGGGGGCAATATCGACATCCAGTATATTGCCCCCCAATTTTGAATCGAAAAGCGGCCAAAATAATCCGCAAAATCGACGAAACCTTTTTACTGAGATAGGTTCATATATGAGCGACATCAAAATTCCTCTTCCCAAGCTCGGTGAGAGCATTGTCAGTGCCAAAGTAGTCCAGTGGTTTAAGAAAGTAGGCGATCCCGTGTCGCTCGATGAGCCGCTTTTGGAAGTATCCACTGACAAAGTCAATAGTGAAATTCCCTCTCCCGTAGCAGGAAGACTGAAGGAAATTTTGGCCCAAGTGGACGAAGAAGTGCAAGTGGGTGCCATTCTGGCGATCGTTACCACAGGCAACGTCCCTACGCCCCCTTCTTCTCCCCCAAAAAAGGAACACGATCCCTTCCTCTCTCCCTCAGTCATGCGCACTTTAGAGGAAAAGGGGATCCCTTTTTCTGAAGTAGAGCGCATTCCGCACACAGGCCAAGGCGGGCGTTTGACCCGCAAAGATGTGGAAGAATATCGGAGCTGCCCCCAGAAAGCCGCAACTCTTACACCGCCGACCTCTGACATCGAGCGGATCCCGATGAACAACTTACGCAAAGCCATTGCGGACAATATGGTTCGCTCCTTTTATCAAGCGCCGCATGCCTCGCTCATCACGGAAGTCGACGTGACCCCCCTCATGCGCAAACTCCAAGAGCAAAAAGAGTCCTTTTTTAAAAAACACGGCTTCAAGCTCACCATTTCGGCCTTTGTCGCCCGCGCCATCAGCCGTGCCGTGAATTCTTTTCCTCTGATCAATTCCTCTTTGGAAAATGAGACGATCTTGATGAAGCGCTTTGTCAATCTGGGCATTGCCGTCAGCATCGATCAGGGCGTCATGGTCCCCGTGATCCAAGGCTGTCAGCACCTCACTCTCACCGAGATTGCTCGACAGATCGCTGAACTGGCCGAAAAGGCGCGCACCCACCGCCTCCAGCCCCAAGATGTGAAAGAGGGGACCATCACCATGACCAATTTTGGCATGACCGGAACGATGATCGGTATTCCGATCATCCGCTATCCCGAAGTAGCCATTGTGGGACTGGGTGCGATCACCAAGAAGGTGGTGGCCTGCGTTATACTCAAGTAAACTCAAACGTTGGTTTTTGGCTTCGCCGGCATCTCCATCTTTGAAGCCGTCTGCATCGCCAAATTCCCAACTTTTGAATTCACTTAAGTATCTCGATATTCTTAATTTTTGATGTCAAAGCTCATAATTATATATTTATTATGCCAAATAACATTGTTAGTATAAATGTAATTTATACTGTCATGTAATCTGCTTAATGTTATATAGTTAAGGACAGACCTCTTTTCTGGTTCGTTGTTATACCCAAGTAAACTCAAAAGTTGGTTTTTGGCTGCGCCGGCATCTTCATCTTTGAAGCCGGCTGCATCACCCAACTTATTCAAGTTGGGTTGCTTCGCCGCCGCTTCGCTGCTTCAAATCTGAAGCGCCGGCATTGCCAAACTCCCAACTTTTGAATTGACTTGGGTATAGTTTTTTTTTGTTATGTAATTATTATTTTTTTATATTTGCAAATAGTCTGATATCATTTAAAATAAATCAGAAAAAATCAGAATTAAGGGGTAATATGAGACCATCGCCAACGTGCCAACCAGGACCAGGTTGGGTTATGCCAGGATATACTGTAAAAATGATGTCACCGTCTATCATAGGTTCTAATCACCTTGTCACTCGCAGAGTGGATTTAGATAACGCTGTACTGCATGATATCGAACTCCATGCGTTCGGCAATGTTATTGTTACTTATACAGAGGGAGAGCAGTATCTAGAAATAACCGCAGATGATAATGTAATTGATTATTTAATGCCTCATGTAGATGGCCAGAAACTGATTTTAAGCCCCCAAGAGCAAATCAGCACGAAACGGCCCATCTCTTATCGCTTATATATCCCACACCATCAGCTGAATAGTCTGATCGTGTTTGGATCTGGTTCTATACAATTGGATCAGTTGGAAACAGAGAAGTTGCACTGCCAAATCAGTGGCCAAGGCGCGATCAATATAAAGAGTGGTCATGCAGTCCAGCAAACCGTCGAAATCTCTGGCCAGGCAAGTTACAATGCTGCTCGATTTCAAACGGATCATTCCCAAATTACCCTCTTTGGACAATGCCAGGCGCATGTCCATGCGGATCAATCATTGCATATCACCATCAGCGGGATGGGTAGCTGCACTTACTCAGGAAATCCTCGCGTCCAACAGGACATTTCTGGAATGGGATACGTGACCCATTCATAACAGTGACCAGAGATGTGTGAACCTATCCCAGTAAAAGGTTTCAGTCGATTTTGCGGTTCTTTTGAGCCGCTTTTCGATTCAAAGTGGTGGTGGATTGATCATCTCCGCTGACGGAATTATGAAGAGAATGTCTGTCTCCGCTGTTTGACGAACAGAAAATGTTTTGGTAACATCTCTCCTCATTGAATCTATCCCAGTAAAAGGTTTC
>JACQAR010000062.1 GCA_016194825.1 Chlamydiia bacterium | reverse complement strand
TGATTCGACCGCCTACGCGCCCTTTACGCCCAGTAATTCCGATCAATGCTTGCACCCTCCGTATTACCGCAGCTGCTGGCACGGAGTTAGCCGGTGCTTCTTTACCAAGTACCATCAAATTAACAGGGTATTATCCTGTCTCTCTTGTTCCCTAGCGAAAGAGCTTTACAACCCGAAGGCCTTCTTCACTCACACGGCGTCGCTTCGTCAGGCTTGCGCCCATTCCGAAAGATTCTCGACTGCAGCCTCCCGTAGGAGTCTGGGCAGTGTCTCAGTCCCAGTGTTGGCGGTCAATCTCTCAATCCGCCTAGACGTCTTAGCCTTGGTGAGCCGTTACCTCACCAACTAGCTGATATCCCATAGACTCTTCTTCTACTGCAAAGCCTTTCGGTCCTCCGCTTTTATAGCACCAGATGCCCGATGCTACTTCATTCGGTATTAGCGGCCGTTTCCAGCCGTTATTCCAAGGTAGAAGGCAGATTATCTATGTATTACTAACCCTTACGCCACTATATGGAGTTGCCCCCATATCGTGCGACTTGCATGCCTCATCCACGCCGTCAGCATTCGATCTGAACTAAGATCAAATTCTCAATATAATTGTATTTATTGCTCGAGGTACATATGCTTTTGGCATATGCCTCACAAGCCAGTTCCTTACTCTTCTCTTCTTCTACTGTCAAAACATGTTGAGCAATCTCGTTGCTCTTTTCGCATCCGCTGCTTTTTTCATCGTTGCGAAGCTAAGAACATACTAAAAACCAACATTTTTAAGCAAGCACGTGGTTTGAAGGCAATTCCCAACCAGCTAACAACGAAACCCTTAAAAACAAAATAAATCCCCTTAACGCAACCTTCAACAAGACTCTTGGCCCGTTACCAACTCCTTATCAAAAATATGTTGCGCTCAACCAAGCAAATCCTTTAGTATCGCGGTATATCTTCTAACACCGGAGAATCAGTATGAAATGGAATAAATCAGTGAATAGCGCACTTGCCTCTTCCATCGTGGCCTTGTCGCTGACAGGTCAAATAGAAGCTGGAATGAATAGTGAGCACAAACCAAAAGATTCCTTTGCTTTTGCCTTTCCTAAAGATGTCAACTTAGTCGATCCGAACGATATCTATTTTTATGTCGCAGGACTGGCCATGCAGGCTTCTGAGGGCGGACTCGAATATGGCATTCAGAATGACAATGGGAGCGTAACCAACGGTTCAGGTGGGTCTGCGATCCCCCTCAAGCATGGGTACGTTTTAAATTTTGACTGGAACTACAACCCTGGCGTACGCGTCGGTTTAGGGGGATACATCGATCATGACGCCTGGAACTTGGAAGGGAACTGGACCTGGGTCCATTTCAGCAACTACACCAGCAATGAGACACCCGCTACCTCCATCGTTATCCCCCTCTGGATGACAGGTGGTGATTCGGCTCCCGCATCGTTTGGCAATGGAGCCAATGCTGGCTGGCGAGGACAGTATAACCAAGTCGACCTCTGGATGGGCAAACCCTACCACATCAGCCGCCATTTTGTGATGAACCCTGTATTGGGGATGCGATTTGGCTTTATCGACCAAACTTTCCGCGTAGATTACGGCGGGTTGAATTTCCGTAGCAAAGTCTATACGACAAATAATTTCTATGGATTTGGGTTACGCGCTGGTGTCAATTCGGAATGGATTGTGAATAAAGATTGGAGATTCTTCGGAACAGCGGCCGGCTCAATGCTGAGAAGCCATATCCATGCAAAAGAGCGATTCAGCGTCCCGTCTGGCACGAATTCGCCCACCACTTCTTATATCGACGAGACCATCTGGGACAATATTCCTGTGCTAGATCTCTCTTTGGGGCTGCAGTGGGGCATGTTCTTCAACTGCGAGAGGAACTATGTTGCGGTTCGCGCTGCCTACGAGTTCCAAGAATGGTTTGATCTATTCTACGTCAGAAAAATCTACAATGGCGGCTTTGCTAATAGCAACGGCTTTGGCAACGAAGCGCTCCGCACCGATTTTTCTCTCAACGGATTCTCACTCGCCGTTCAATTTGATTTCTAATCTCACACGAGGGGTCCCGCACATGCATAACCTGCTTTGTTTGAAAAAATCGGAGATTTTTTTGATGATTTTTAGAAACTGCTTGCAGTTTCGGATCAAACGAACGAGCCGACTTTAAAAAGTCGGCGAGAGAGAGCGATAAAAATCAGCGAAAAAAGAACGGATTTTAGCAAACAAATGAGGTTATGCAAGAGGTCTAATATCTCAGACTGAGTCAAAAGAACATTTGCTGCAAAAGATAGAAGCCCACGCCACTCAAGTAACTAACGAGTGCTACTAGGCTGACTTTTCGCAAATACCATAGGAAATCGATTTTCTCCATCCCCATCAGAGCCACGCCAGCAGCAGAACCAATGATCAAAATGCTCCCGCCCGTACCAGCGCAGTAGGCAATCATTTGCCACAAAAAAGAATCGACTGGATGACTGGCCAAATCGTACATCCCCATGCTTGCTGCGACAAGAGGCACGTTGTCAATCACAGCGGAGATGATTCCGATGAGAGTGGCAACCACGGGGAAGCTCTGGATGTGTTGATCGAGAAACTGCGCCAAACTCTGCAATAGCCCTGCCACATCCAAAGCGTGGATGCAGAGCAAAATTCCTAAGAAAAAAAGGACGCCGCTCGTATCAATCCGCGTCAGGATTTGGGGAATGCGCAGCGCCTTTCTCTCTTCGTGCTTTCCATGCATCAGATCGGTCACGAGCCAGAGAAATCCCAAGCTGATCAAAATGCCCATGTAAGGAGGCAAGCCTGTCAGCGTTTTAAAAATAGGAACAAAGATGAGAGAGCCGATCCCTAAAGCAAAAACGACACGTCCCCCTGGCTGTACTTCTTCTACGTGCGCCAAACGGATCGCTTTTGGGTAGTTTCCTTTCAAGCCAAATCCGAGCAAAATGAGGGCGACGATGAGCGAAAACAGACTGGGCAGGAAAAGCGCATGCATGATGGCTGCCGTGGAGATGTTGCCGTTGATCCAGAGCATGGTCGTCGTCACATCGCCAATGGGAGTCCAGGCTCCGCCTGCATTGGCCGCGATCACCACCATCGATCCCAACAGCATACGATCTTTGGCTTCAGGAACAATTTTTCTCAACAAAGAGACCATCACGATTGTGGTGGTGAGGTTATCGAGAACAGCTGATAGAAAAAACGTAGCAAAACCTAAAATCCAAAGGAGTTTTTTCTTCGAATTGGTCTGTATTAAATCGGTGATGAGTTTGAAGCCTCTATGGGAGTCAACCAGTTCCACCAAGGTCATCGCCCCCATCAAGAAAAAGATGATCTGACTCACTTCATTGAGTTTTTCTCCGAGATGGTGATTCCATTCACCGGGGAGCAAGAAAAGGACCATCCAAGCGAGCACTGCCATCAAAAGAGCGGAAGCAGTCTTATTGATTTTGATCGGATGTTCGAAAATGATGGCGACGTATCCGATCGCAAAGATCATCAAAATCCAAAAATAGGCCATATCCATAAGTTTTAGAGTCCTGTTTGTAAAATATCGTGCATTTTTAAAAGTCCTACGATCTTTTGCTCCCGAAGAATAGGCAAAACAGTGATGGGGTGCTTGGGATCTTCTTCCATGAGTCGCACGGCCTCAAAGGCGAGGCGCTCTTCGGTCGATGTTTTGGGGCGAGGATTCATCAGATCGGACATTTTTTGGTGGAGCGCTTCGGCTCCCTTTTTTTCAATCGCTCGTCTGAGGTCGCCATCGGTGAAGATTCCCAGCAGTTTTTGGTCTTTATCTATGACGAGAAGACACCCGCAGCGCTTTGAAGAGAGCTCGTGCAGCAATTCAATGAGCATCTGTTCTGGCTGGCAAAGGGGGAGCTCTTTTTCTTTGAGCATGAGATCGGAGATTTTGAGAGTGCTTTTCCGCCCCAAAAAACCGGCGGGATGGTTGGCCGCAAATGCGCTGCGAGAAAATCCCTTGGCTCGCATCAGGGCAATCGCCATGCAGTCGCCAAAAATCAGCTGCGCGGCAGTGGAGGTCGTTGGGACCAGATCATAGGGACACAGCTCTTTCTGGATCACAAGAGGCATAGCGAGATCGCACGCTTTCGCCAAGCGCGACTTCGGGTGGGAGGTGCAGCCGATGGTGAACACTCCCCTTTGCTGGATATGCGGCAGGAGGTCGATGAGCTCTTGCGACTCTCCACTTTTACTCAAAAACCAGAAAATATCTTCCTTTGAAACAAGACCGATATCTCCATGGAGTGCATGAGCGGAGGATAAAAAAATGGCTCGCGTTCCTGTAGAAGAGAGAGTGGTCGCGATTTTCTGGGCGATGTGGCCGCTTTTGCCCACGCCGGAGAGGTGGATGACGCCTTTGCAAGACAAGAGCTTGTCAAATACTTGCAAAGCCGCATCGAAATCGAGAGACTGGAAGAAACGATCCAAAAGAGTCCGTTGTTCTTCAAAAAGTTCCCGCAGCATACACCTTGGCTCTAGCTTAAATTGTCTGCACCTTGAAGTCTTCTAAAAAATATCATACACTCCGGCTATCATGACCAAAATACCCATTGCAGTCGCTGAGGGAGACGGGATTGGTCCCGAGATCATGAAGGCGACTCTCCACGTTCTGCGTGCAGCAGGAGCCAGTCTTGAGATCCATCCCATCGAGATTGGAGAGAAGCTCTACCTCAAAGGCTTCTCCACCGGCATCGACCCCGCAATGTGGGACACGATCCGCAACACCAAGGCCTTTCTCAAGGCACCGATCACCACTCCGCAAGGTGGAGGGTTTAAGAGTCTCAACGTCACGATCCGCACAACACTTGGCCTCTATGCCAATGTCCGCCCCTGCATCTCCTATTTCCCTTTTGTCGACACCAAACATCCCGAGATGGACGTCGTCATCGTGCGCGAGAACGAAGAAGATCTCTACGCAGGCATAGAATACCGCCAGACACCCGACGTATGCGCCTCGCTCAAGATCATTTCTCGGGTGGGATCGGAAAACATCATCCGTTACGCTTTTGAATACGCCAGGCAAATGGGTCGCAAAAAAGTGACCTGTTTTAGCAAAGACAACATCATGAAATTCTCCGATGGGCTGTTCCATAAAGTGTTTGATGAGATCGCCAAGGAGTACGCCGATATCATCAATGAACACTGGATCGTGGATATCGGCGCTGCCAAGCTCGCCGACACACCAGAAATCTTTGACGTGATCGTGATGCCGAATCTCTATGGCGATATTCTCTCGGACGTAGCGGCCCAAATCGCCGGCTCAGTTGGCTTAGCAGGTTCGGCTAACATTGGCGCTAAAGGGGCGATGTTTGAGGCGATCCACGGATCGGCTCCGCGTCGGGCAGGGCAAAATGTGGCCAACCCCTCTGGGCTTCTCCTCGCCGCAATCCAAATGCTCGTTCACGTGGGCCAGGTCGATGTCGCAACGACCATCCACAATGCCTGGCTGCGCACTCTGGAAGAGGGCATACATACCTACGACATCTACAAAGAGGGAACCAGCAAGAAAAAAGTGGGGACTGACGAGTTTGCTCAAGCTGTTGTTGCTTGTTTGGGGAAGAAACCAGAAAAACTCAAACCTGTTGTCTATAAACCGAAGACGTCTCTCCCCTCTCATCCACATATTCCTTCAACCACTAAGCGCTCTTTGATCGGGGTGGATGTTTTCATCTACCACAAAGGGACACTGGAACAATTTTTTTCCAGAATCCAGCACATCAATATCGGCCCACTCAGGCTCAAAATGATCACCAACCGCGGGGTGCGCGTCTGGCCCGAGGGGCAGCCCGAGACTGTTTGCGTCGAGCAATGGCGCTGCCGTTTCCTTTCTGATTCAGGCAATGGGGTCTCCCAACACGACGTCATCCAAGTGCTCCACGCCTTCGACCATGTCCAGATGGATGTCTTTAAGTCAGAATTTCTCTACCTAATGGACGGCAAGCCGGGGTATTCGTCTGCGGAGGGGTAGCTACTGACTATGTGCAGTAGATACAATTTTCGCTAATGTTTTGATTGTTGGGTTCTTCGTTTTGAATAGCTTATACATGGTAGAGCGCGGGATTTTGGCTTGTTTCAGAAACCGAGATAGATTCATCGCTTCTAAGTGGCTTTCAATGGCATCCATAGCACCATCCGGATCGTTTGCAATCAAACACTGCATCACAGCCGTTCCAATGAGATGAATATCCTGCAGCTTTTCAGCCGCATGCAGTGGCTCTATGTTACGATCTTCGCGTAGCGAGATATCGTAAGATTTATCTCTTCTTTTTCGGGCCAACTTTGATGGCCTTGAGGAAAATGTTCTTCGCTTCCGAAATGTCTTGATCTTGGCCATTTTTATTCCCTCCTAGGAGCAACAAAATTCTCTTTTCTGGGATATAGGCATAGTATACTCGTTTCCCATTTGCCCAACGCAACTCCCATACTGCATTCTTTAAATGCCCCTTTTCATAGTCCGAAACCGACCTATGATCTCCAAAATGTCCATACATCTCGATCTTCAATAGGCGCTTCAAAACCTGCACCTGTACACATTCCGGCTGATTGTGTAGCCATTCATCGAAACTAGGATCTTTCGAAACCTGATAGTGGCATTTTTCCATCAGCGTACCTTATAGTGGACATATCTTGCAAACCACTTGTCAAGCGCGTATAGACAACGTAATCACTCTGTGATGATGCGAATTGTTCTCCGAAACAAAAGATTTTATACGAATTCAGACGACAGTGTCAACCATACAACCACAAGAGGGGGGCAGCCCGAGACTGTTTGCGTCGAGCAATGGCGCTGCCGTTTCCTTTCTGATTCAGGTAATGGGGTCTCCCAACACGACGTCATCCAAGTGCTCCACGCCTTCGACCATGTCCAGATGGATGTCTTTAAGTCAGAATTTCTCTACCTAATGGACGGCAAGCCGTGGTATTCGTCTGCGGAGGGGTAGCAATACCCGAATCTTAACTTTTACATGAACTCGTTCCTGCGCGTCTGGACACACCATGTGTGACCACCCCACTCTCTAGACTCCCCGACGTAGCGGTCAGGGCGCTTCGGAACCTGTTCCGTGATATAACCACTCCTGGAACTCGTGTGTGGGTATAAACGATAAAATTCCTCAACTTTAGCTGGGACCGGATCTCCTTTAATCTCAAATTCAGCCGCTATCGCCTGAGCAGCCCCTATGGTACATTCTCTTGCAGTCTCCAAATTAAAAGTTCCATTCTCTACATATTTCTCAAATACAGCCAAAGCCTTCTCTCTGTTTTTTTCGCGCCAAGCAATTTGGTTTATTTCATCACGTGCACTCTGAGCGGGAATTTTAATATACTTAGCTCCACTTACATTTGCCGCCATAATATCCTCTCGTTTAAATTCAATTGTAATCTTGATAGAAAAAATTGTCTCATTTATACTGAGAGAGATTCAAAAATCGGGAGATGCCAAGGAGGCGCCCCGATTTTGAGCCAGGCGAAGCCGGCGTCGAAGCAGCTCAACTTGAATAAGTTGAGCGATGCAGACGGGCTC
>JACQAR010000073.1 GCA_016194825.1 Chlamydiia bacterium | reverse complement strand
CGATTTTGCCTGAGAGATCACTTTTTGGGGGAAGGTAGGAGAGAGGTCAAACTCTTCAATGGCGGCTTTCATATCGCACGAGGGATCGTCAATGGAACCGAGACAATAGAGGATCTCTCCTTTCGTGCTCTCTTTGGTGTTCCCCCATTCAACGACTTTGACAACGACTCGACTTCCTATGCGAACGGGGATTTTGTCAGAAGGGGCAAGGAGCACTGGTTTTGTGCTGCCAAGAATGGGCATGTAAGCAGAAAACGAGCCATCGGCGTTCTCTTTTTGGATAGTGCCACAGAGATGGTCTTTCGATCTTTTGGTGACAGCAGTGATTTTCCCTTCGGGCCCTTTTTCAGAGAGGGGGTTGTCCAAGATGGCGACTTCGACAGTATCTCCATCAATAGCGGAATCGGTGAGGTGTTTGGGAATAAAGACATCTTGTATCAGGCCATGGATCGGATGGGGAATGACGAAGCCAAACCCTTTGGGGTGCATGCGCAATGTGCCCGATATGATGTCTGTGCGAACAGTTTCGGGACGTGGTGGTTGTTTTCTTTTTTTCATGAATTGTTAGAGAAATCCTCGATGAGAGAGGTGAGTAATAAGGTTAGAGGGCGTTGTAAATTGCTCTGCATCCATTCCGAAGGTTTTGGCCGATTCTACGTAATCGAGCACATCGTCGGTATAAAAGCAATCAGAGGCAGAGCAAGAGGCGATTTCAAGCGCCTTGTGAAAAATTTTTTCCTCTGGTTTTCTGGCCTGCACTTCATAGGAGAGGACGAACCCATCAAACAGTTTGAAAAAATCAAAATGGTTGTAGAGGTAGAGGAAGTGGGCCTCGCAAGTATTTGAAAGGACAAAGAGGGGGTGTCCCTTCTTTTTGAGCGCAAGAGCGATATCGATCGCAGGTTGCTTGGGTTGAAAGATGTCGGACATCGCGTGAAGGAATTTTTGAAAAGGAAGGGGAAGGGAGGCCGCTTTTTCCATTTCTTTGTGCAGAGTCTCAGAGGAGACGGCCCCCCGTTCGTAGAGCTCCCCATACTGGCGTATCAGCCTCGCCATGAGCTCGTTATCGATGCCTCCCAGCTTGCTGATCTGCTGACACATTTTGCTATGATCGAAGAAAATGAGGACATTGCCGATATCAAAAAAAATTTCAGATATCGGAGCTGCGCAAGCGTCTTCAAAGGAACATTCTCAAGGACTGCCTTCGAAAATCGTGAGACAGACTGAAGGTCTTTGTCAGACAGCTTTGCAAGCTCTTTGATTTTCGTGTCAGGAAGTTTTGCACATCTGAGGAGGAACCCAATACCCTCTCCGGCAAATTTTTTGAATGTCTCATTAGACAAGCTGTTAAGCTTTGCGATGTCCTTATCAGAAGCGTCTCCAAACAAGTCGAGGCCGGAATCTTTTCTTTCACAAATCAGAGCGAATTTCTCATCAGAAAGTTTGTCAATCTGTTTGAGGGCCTCAGTAGACAGTGCGATAAGTTTGACAAGTGTATTATTTGAATCACAAAGCGGTTTAAATCTCTCGAAGCTCTCTTTAGAAAAATTCTGCTGATGCAATCTTTGAAGAGATTCAGGAGAAAGTCGGAGGAAACTGTTGAAGTTCTCTTGGGGAAGGCGGCTCCATTGTATGAGGGACGAACCAAGATTCGTGCTGAGCTTGGCGAACTCCTCATTAGAAATGCGATGCAAATTGTCGAGAGACTGAGGAGAAAGATCGGTAAACGATTTAGGAGGGGTACACTTCTGAAGAAACCCGTAGAGACGGTTGAATGTCTCATCAGACCACGAGCCCACCTGTTCGACCGACGGGGACGACAGCTTCATGAGGTCATTGAATCGTGCATCAGGCAACTCGCTGAATCTGTCAATGGACTCAAAAGAAAGATGGTTAAGCTTTTCGAAGTCCTCATCAGACAATCTCTTAAGTCTGTCGATTTGCTGCTCAGAAAGAGTAAGGAGGGCAGCGCGAGGATGTTTACTAAGGCTCTCGAGTCTTTCTAAGGGAAGAGTCAGCAATTGATTGATTTTCGTGTCGGCATTCTCACTGAAGAGCTCTTGGCAATCTTTTTCAGAAAGATTTTTAAGGAGATTATCTGGAAGCCGGCTGAGCGTTTCGAGTGTCTGAATAGGCAACGATCTCAGTTCGTGGAGGGTCAGAAAAGCAACATTACTGAGCCTTTCTAGCGTCGAACCAGAAAGCTCGCCGGCGAGTCGGGTAAGAGTCTCAGGGGCAAGCGAGCTAAGGCAACT
>JACQAR010000072.1 GCA_016194825.1 Chlamydiia bacterium | reverse complement strand
TTTTTTCAGGTATTCAATCGCCTGAAAATAAAGGCGAGAGTCGTTCACTAAAAGCCCCATGGATAAATAGGCTTGTCCGCAATCGTTCAAAAATTCTGCGTTCAGTGGGATCGCGCATTGGTGGACGATTTGGAACGATTCGATGGCGAGGCGGACATCAACCGCTTCTCCCGAATGTTTTGCGATCTCTGACCAGGCGATACCGTAATCCCAATAAAGCTCGGCCAAAATCTCGGGAGTCTGTCCTTGAGAGAGCTCAAGGGCTTTCTGGTATTTTTCCTTTGCCTCTTGCAAAAAGTGGTGCTCGGCGTGGAAGCGACCGAGCTGCAAAAGGGTATTTCCCCAGGCGACCCAAGCTTCAAAGAATTGAGGATTGCGCTGGGTAGCGATTTTAAAGTATTTGCTCGCTAATAATAGTGCTTTTTCTTTACCCTCTTCTGATCCGTATTCGAAAAAGGCGAGACCTTGCCGATACCAGATGTGGGGATTTTCCGGCTCTAGCTGGGCTGCTGTTTCAAAATAGGCGAGAGCAGCTAAATTGCCCTGCAATAGGGCCAGCTCCCCTTGTGAGAGGGAGCGGAGGGCGAGATCTTTTCTTTGTTCTGAGGGGAGACGGTCCCAGTGGCTCGGCTCGTGGCTCGAGACCAGGTATTTTCTAGGGAAAAACCGCGCAAAGATACGACGGATAGGGTGGGATTGCACAGCCATGGAACCGATCCTCTCAGTTACAAAATATCAGACCTGAAAGGTGCGGATTATAGGTAAGGCCTATTTATTTGCCCATATACCTTTTTAACCGCTTTATTATTAATGGGTTACGCAAAAATAATTCCGGATTTCAAGTTTTTTGTTGACTTATTGTTAAGAATTGGTTAAAATATAAGAAAGAGAGAAGAGCTATGTCTAATACAACACTGAATTTTACCTCTTATTTGAACGCCTATGGGGCGGAATTTCCTCAGTGCTGCGTAAGCGGTTATTGGATGGTCTACAATACGCACTTGAGAGACCCGTCTAAACCTCTCATTTCTAATAGATTGCAAATCAAGAAGCAGAAGGCTGTGAGGGCGCTTCGCAAGGCCCTTGGCCAAGCCAAAAAATCATCTAAGCAATAGAGAAAGAGCCCTTCGGTCTACTTTAAGCCCTTTTCTCGGAAATTCATCCAGACGGTACATCGCGACGGGGATTTTGTATTTTGGTAAAAGGTGCTGCAGGGTTTTCACCATTTTTTCTAGAGTGAATGTCGCATCCGTAGTGCGGACAAAGGCGATGGGGCGTGCTCCAAATTCAGGATCTGGTTTTCCCATCACGATGACTTCTTGGATTTCCGGACACTGCAAAATGGCCCGTTCCACCTCTTCCGGCTGGATGTTTTCTCCCCCTGAGATGAATTGCCAGTCTTTTCTTCCCACGATTGCCAGCCCTTTTTCTGGGCAGTAGATGCCCAAATCTCCAGTAGGATACCACCCATCTTTCAACGGTAAGGTGAGCTTTCCATCTTCCCAATACCCTTGGAAGAGACATTTCCCACGCACCTCGATTTCTCCGTCTGGCGCTATTCTCACTTCCCGATCGGGAAGAGGGTGTCCCAAATAGTAGCGTCCCTGTACGCAGAGAGGCTCTTTTTTGGCGCAGACGATAGAGCCCATTTCTGTGAGACCATACGTGAGATAGGTGGGAAGGTGTTTGGGGACGTGAATGACAGGACCTCCTCCGAGCAAAAGACAGCGCAGGTTTTTATAGATCGGAGTCGCTCGATACAGTTGTGTTGGGACAAAGGAGAGATGAGTGATTTCTGGATCATGCGTGTCGAGAACGGCCTTGGCTTTTGCAAGGGCGCAGCGCAATAAGATGCTCACGCCTCCTACATGAAAAAGGGGAAGAGAGAGAAGCCAGCGGTCGCCTGCGTGCAATTCTAAAGTACGGATGGCGCTGGCAGCATTGGCCATCAGGCTCTCTTTGGATAGTACAGCGATTTTCGGAACTCCTGTGGACCCTGATGTGAACAGAAACATCGAAGAGCGCGTCTCACACGGCTGTGCTGTACGCGCTGAAATCCCCGTTTCATCGATATATAATTTGGGTTGCAAGCGTTCTAAATAGGCCCCTATTTGGCAGGGAGGAAGGCGGGTGTTTAAAGGACAAATATTGGCTCCCAGATCCCATGCAGCGAAGATCAGATCGATGAGCAGAGGACTGTTTTTCATATAGACAGCGATGCGATCGCCCGGTAAGACACCTTGTTTTCGGAGCTTCTCTATCATAGCAAGCCCAGATCGATGGTGTGTGCCTCTGTGATGAGCCTTCCGTTGTCTGCTCGGAGAGGAGGGCTCAGGAAATCCTTGCGGAAGGTGTGCAGCCCGTGACAATACTTGGGGTTCGCAAAGCGGGCAATTTGCACAAGCCCCAGACTCGTCTCCATGGAGGAGGAGAGAATGATGGGGACATGAGGCAAATCAGGAATTCCTCCGAGCAGCATCGGTTTTACGACAACAGCTGCTAACGTAGGGATTTTCCAGTAGGCGCATCCCTCTCGAAACGATTCATCGACAGCGACAGGAAACTGGGTCACACTAGAAAAACGGATCAGATCGTCAAATGAACCAACAGGCTCTTCTAAGTAATCAAAGTCGGAAGAGGAAAATCGCTCAGCGAATAACAGGGCAGTGTCGAGTGTCCAACTCCGGTTGCAGTCGATTCTCAGTCTGTATTTGCCCACATACGGCCGGATCTTTTCGATCGCTTGATCGAGAGATAAAGCACCCACTTTCAGCTTTAAGTGTGTGCATCCTGGGAAGGGAGTTTGGTAGGCACAGAGTGGAATTTCGCAGGGGGAAGTATCATAGGGTTTGAGTGCACAAGAAAGGCCCCATTTGACAGAAGGAGAGATAGGAGGGGTCTGATCCTTGGCAAAAGCGAGCAATTCGCACCTTGCATCGGCCAAGCTCTCTTTGCTAAATCCGGGCAAAGGAGCTACTTCTCCCCATCCATCTCCGATCTGGATGAGAATCCCTTCGCGTTTTTGTAGAGAATAGGGATAGAGGGTTAAGAGTCTGTCGTTGAAACAGGCTTCGTCGCTTTTGCGGATTATTTTGGTCGCTTTTCGATTCAAAATTGGAGGGCAATATACTGGGTGGTCGATATAGCCCTCCAATTTTGAATCGAAAAGCGGCTCAAAAGAACCGCAAAATCGACCGAAGCTGTTTTCAACGACAGACTCTACATCCATGCGATACTAAATAACACAGTATACGCTACGAGTAGAAGAACGGTCCCTTTCAAAAGGCCGATCAATTCTTTCGGGTGATCAAAGCAAAAAGCCTTGCGAATCAGGGGATAACTGGCTGGTAAAATAGCCATGGGTAATAGCTGGAAGCTCGACCGGGCAATGAAGTAGGGGATAATGCCTGCGAGAAGAATGCAAAGAGCATATTCCCAACTGCCAAACGTTCTGCCCAGGCGGGCAATCAGTGTCCATTTTCCAGCCAATCGATCGCTTTTTTCGTCGCGCAAATTATTGGCGACCAGAACCGCTACAGAAAGAAGCCCGGGAGAGAGGGCGCTCAGAAAGACAGAAAAGCGGATCAGTCCTGTTTGCAAATAGTAGGCCCCACAGCAGGCGACAGGGCCAAAAAAGATGAGAGCTAAAATCTCTCCGAGTCCTAGATAGCCCAACGGCTTTTTTCCTCCGGTATAGAAGATCCCGAACAAGACACACGAAGCAGCGATCGGCAAACTCCAAAGGCCCACTCGGACCATGAGCGGAATGGCTACGAAGAGTGCACTGGCAAAAAAGGCTAAGGCTGTCCGGTAGATCGAGCGTGGTTCGATCAAGCCGCTAGCGCAGGCACGCAAAGGGCCGATCCGGTGCGCATTATCGGCTCCTTTCACAAAATCAAAATAGTCATTGGCAAGATTCGTTCCAATCTGGATGAAGAGAGAAAAGAGCAAAGCGCAGAGAAAAAGCGCTAGATCCACATCGCGCCGCACCATGCTTGTCCCTATGCATACCGGGGCAAGACTCAGCGGCCACGTGCGCGGTCGCATCGCACTCACATAGAGTTTAAGGGCGCTTGGGGAAGCGGGCAAAATTTGGTTTCCGTTTTTCATTGAAGGCATTCCTCCCTTCTTGTCCTTCTTCTGTCATGTAAAAGAGCAAGGTGGCATTCCCTGCGAGCTCTTGCAATCCTGCCTGACCATCACAGTCGGCATTCAGAGCTGCCTTTAAACAGCGGATCGCCATAGGAGAGTGCTGTAAGATCTCTTGGCACCATCCTACCGTGGTTTTTTCTAATTCTTCATAGGGGACAACGCAATTGACGAGCCCCATTTGTAGGGCCTGCATAGCGTTATACTGTCGGCAAAGAAACCAGATTTCACGCGCCCGTTTTTGACCAACAGTGCGCGCAAGGAAGCTCGCTCCATATCCGCCGTCAAAAGAACCCACTTTTGGTCCCGTTTGCCCGAAGATTGCGTTGTCTGCAGCGATGCTTAAATCACAAAGCACATGCAGCACATGGCCGCCTCCTACCGCATACCCTGCAATCATTGCGACAATGGGTTTAGGACAGGCGCGCATCTCTCGCTGGAAGTCCAATACGTTGAGGCGGTGCACCCCTTGCTCGTCTCGGTATCCAGCATCTCCCCGGATTTTTTGGTCGCCACCAGAGCAAAACGCTTCTTTTCCCTCTCCTGTCAAGATGATCACGCCGATATGTGAATCATTGCGCGCATCGTTTAGGGCATGCCGCATCTCCTCGACCGTTAAGGGGCGAAAGGCATTTCGTACATGCGGGCGGTTGATGGTGATTTTGGCAATGGCCTCTCCCTTGTGATACTTAATGTCGGTGTAATGACCGCTCTCTTTCCACGGCATGGATGTAGTCTCGGATGGCGTGAGCGACTGCTTTTGGGTTTTCCAAGTGGAGGGCGTGTCCTGCGTGTGGGATGATTTCTGGGTGTACAGACTCGTAGAGTTTTTGGTATTTTTCATCCCATTCTCCTACTAAATAAAGGGCCTTTTTGGGTTGCAAAAAGGGTTGTTTAGCCACACTGAAATGGAGGAATGCCTGGGCAATTCCTTTCACATTCTGTTTGTGGCGTATGGATAAATCCATTTTTAAGGTTTGGAAAATAGGTTGATCATACCAGCGGTCAATCACAACGTCAATGGGTTCTTCAAGAAATTGTTTAGCCCAGCTCTCATCGATCGCATAACGCGCTTGCTTTTCTTGATCGTCTTGCAACCCAAAATGGGCGGAGGCAATGGTGAGACTGGCGATTTGCTCTGGGTGTTTTTCTGCATATTGCATCGCAAGCCTGCCCCCCATCGAATAGCCCACGAGATGGATGGGCTCTTTAAAGCGAGGAATGGAATCGAAAAAATCTGCTCTGAAGGGAGTCTCTCCATGTCCGGGCAAATCGATCGCAAAGCAGAGACAGTCGTCCAATTCTTGTGCGACAGGATCCCAGTCTCGAGCTGTGCCCAAAATGCCATGAAAGAACAGAATTATAGGGAGCTGAGCGAGCATGCGGGTGTCCATTCTATCATCGAAGAGACTTCTAATCTCTCTTCAGGCAATGTCTCACTTTTGATGAACGGTAGATCGAACATTTGGGCAATCCCCGCAAAGCCCCACTGATGCGACGCCAGCCAAAATTTTTCAAAATGAGGGGATTGAGAGACAGGGAAACGGGTAAAGATTTGCCCTCCATAGTTATTTTCCACGACCAATTGCACAGGAAAGCTCCCTTTTTTCAAGAGCGGCAGCGAATTTAAATCATGCAGACATGCCTGATCGCCGATCCATGCCACCACTGGTTTTTGCAATCCTTCGGCAAGTCCTGCAGCAGTGGCGATATTCCCATCGATCCCAGATAGCCCTCGGTTGCAATAGAAGCCCATTGCTCCTTCCGGATAGAGGCCACGATCCGCATCGCGGATCGGCATGCTATTGCCCAAAAAAACTGCGGAGTCGCGTGGGATTTTCAGAGGATGCTCTTCTTTGGCCATCGACAGCTTCTGCCATTCTGACAACCATTTTTCATCGTGTTGTCCTGCGTGGAACTGCTGACAGAACAGCTCCAGATCGCATTGGATCCGTGTTCTGACTCGTCTCGCTGGGTCTTGCAACACCGGATAGGGACTCACATGTGTGATGGGGATATGCGGATGCCAGCTGTAAAAACTCTTGGATACCAGCCTCTCTCCGAAATAGAGAATCATGTCAGGCTCTAGCGCACAACCTCGCTTCAGTACCGCATCAAACCCCACAATCTGCTCTTGCGTGGGGTAGAGGCGCGCTTGGGAGAGAATGTCGGCAAATACCGGCCATCGGAGTCGCTCTGCCATCTCTAGAATGGGCCGCGGGTCCTGGTTGAGTCGTCCGATCACCACTAGGCCTCGTCTCGCATTCACGCGGAGCGACTCTATAGGAGGACAAAGGCGGGGGAAGTGGTGCTCGATTCTCTTTCCGAAGCGCTTCTCTGCCTGCAAGGGGTAGAACGGCTCTTGGAACTGGCAGTTGATTTGGACAGGGCCTGGAGGATTTTGGGCAGCATAAAACGTCGCTTGTGCGATCTGTGTCCGAAAATACGTCTCACTACCGTGCGCTGGAAGATCACATTGCCAGCGCACCTGGTGGCCAAAGAGTTTGACCTGATCGCTCGCCTGATTCGCACTGCAATCACGCAGCTCGCTCGGTCGATCGGCGCTGAGCACGATCATTGGGATAAAGCTATGGTTCGCCTCCATCACACTCGGCATGAGATTTCCCACTGCCGTTCCGGAAGTGACAATGACTGCAGCTGCTTTTTTAGCGCCCATGCCATATCCGAGAGCATAGAATCCGATCCCCCGCTCATCAAAATGGACCACCGATTTGGCTTTTGGGTGTTCTGCCACGGCCAATGCCAGAGGCGTGCTCCTGGAGCCAGGAGAGATACAGAATTGATCCACGCCTTGCTGAATCAACTGATCGACGATCCAAAACGCGCTCATGGAAACAACTCCTCATAGATTTTCAGTTTCTGGTCCAGCTCTTCCCATTCTGCCTCGGGATCGGAGCCTTTCACGATGCCCGCAGCGCTATACAAGTGAGCGAAATAGTCCTCTAGAAGACAGCTGCGGATGGCGACTACATACTCCGATGCATCGCCACATTTCCACCCCACCACACCACCGTAGGCTCCGCGATCAAACGGTTCTAATTCATGGATGAGCGCAATCGCTTTTTCTCTCGGCACACCACACAGAGCAGGTGTTGGGTGCAGCTCCTGGAGGAGCGCATCATCAGAAACAGACGTTTGTAGTGTTGCGTGACAGACAGAGTACAGATGTTCCACCGTCTGTGTAGCGTGTACAGAAATCGGCGAAAAGATGAGCGGCTCTTCACAAATAGGCCCTAATTTTTCTTGGAAAAATCTCTGTACGGGTAGCACTTCTCGCATCTCTTTTTCCCCAAATGCTCTGTTTCCCCATCTTGTGCCTGCCATGGCATCACAAGTCAGGTGCCGTCCTCTGCGCACAAAGAGCCTCTCTGGTGTGGCTCCGAGAAAGGACTGAGTTTCGCCGGCAAAACAAAAAAGCGTTGCCCCTCGGCTTTTTTGCTGTAAGTGAGCGGTCATTGCCAGTGGATCAGGTGGCTGTGCAAATTCGAGCCGCACACAGCGCGCCAGCACCACTTTTTCTACTCGTCCCTCCTCGATTTCGCGAAGGATGCGTTGCACTTTTTCTATCCACGCTTTTTTATCGGGCCAAAAGATTCGTTTGATGGCTTTTTCCACAGCTGGCTTTGGAAGATGCAGGATCTGTTCTGCTGGCCCGAAGAAGCGAAGCTGATGGCGGAACGTACGTCCGTGAAATATTGCCTCTTTTGGACACTCCCTGCTCCAAAAAACTTTCAAAACTTCACTCCCACATAGAGAGTGACTGCGCCCAGAGCCATGGGGAAGAGTTTGATTTCCGAAAAGCCAGCGCCTTTCAACAGAGCCCCAAATTGTTTCCCATGAGGAAACGTCTCGATGGTTTGGTTCAAGTAGCGATAGGCGCTCTCATGTTTGGAGAGCCAGCCGCCGATTTTGGGCAAAATGTGTCTTAAGTAAAGCAAATAAAAGCTCCGAATGGGTTGGGGAGGCAAAGAGAACTCGAGGATGAGACATTTCCCCTTGCGCTTCAATACGCGGTGGATTTCACTCAGGGCGGTTTCTACGGAACTGGTATTGCGAATGCCAAATGAGAGACTTACAGCGTCAAATGAGTTTGCAGAGAAGGGGAGTTTTTCGGCGCTCGCTTGTTGAAACTGGATATGGGGCGTTGACCACTTCTCCAGTTTTTTCTGTGCGATCTGGAGCATTTCACTCGAGGGATCAATGCCGACGGCTTTTTCCAATTGGATCTTCGCTTCCAATAGAGCAAAGATCTGATCTCCGGTGCCTGTTGCAATATCCAACAGGCGAAGTGGCTTTTCCGTGGTCAGATGCTTGCTGAGCTCTCGTCTCCATTTTTGGTCTTGGCCAAAAGAGAGGAGACGGTTGAGTCGATCGTAGGTGCCAGCGATCTGGTCGAACATTTTATAGACTTCTAAACGGGAAGGATTTTTCATAACGCACTCGATTCTAAATTTTTGTAGAATTTTCTGTCTAGTGATCAGAGTTTTGAGAATTTTTAAATTTGTATAAAATTCACAATTTATATTAAAAAAGATCGGCTTTCACTTCGAGGTTATTATGAATGCTGACATCAACTTGGGGTCACCACGACAACCGCTCCTTTCTCAACAACAATGCGCGCCGCAAACCTATCAAGCAACGCAAATCACTATAAAACCAGAGATTCGCTTGGACCAGATTCGTTGGGAAAAAGTACCTTTAGACATCTTGATGTACATCGGAACGTTTCTAGAACAACGAGAGGCGCGGATGTTCATCAAGGCTACATGC
>JACQAR010000070.1 GCA_016194825.1 Chlamydiia bacterium | reverse complement strand
GCGAGGCAAAGCCAGATCAAAGCAGACAAAGTCTGCGTTACGAGCGAGGAAGCCATAGTAAAACTATGGCTGACGAGAGAGGATTGATATGGCAAAGCCGCAGCAAGCCAGTTGTCTCTTATTTGCATGCCGGGTTAATAACTTCTACCAGTTGTGAATATTTCTTGAGTTTAGGATCAGCAGTCAAAAACACAAGAGGCTCAGAAATTGCTTGCGCTAGCAGCATTCGATCAAACGGATCGCGATGAATATCAGGAAGCTCTAAAGTAGCTGCGGCATGCTGACTGCTCACCGGCAGTTCTAGAAAATGACTATTATAAATTTCCTGAATCAAAGCATCTATATTGCCAGAAATTTTCCCAAGTCGCATTTTTATCGCAATTTCCCAGATCGAAGCACTGCTCACATAGACTTCATCAGCCTCTCTGATCTTGTCCAATGAAATTTTAGGCAATCTTTTATCTTCCTTGACCCACCATAAAAAAATATGTGTATCTAGTAATAATCTCATAAAGAGTCCTCGAAGCCAGACAAAATATCTTCAGGAAGGACGGCATCAAAGTCTTTCGCAATCTTAATTTTTCCCTTAAGAGCTCCGGGGCGCCGCTTTGGTTTTTTTTCGATAGGGCTAAGTTTAGCCACTGGTTTTCCCGCCCTAGCAATCACAATTTCATTTCCCTTCATCACAGCATCCACTAACTTCGAAAAGTGCGTTTTCGCCTCGTGCATATTCACTGTTCGCATACACCCTCTTATTTTTTAGACTAAGCTTAGTCTAGTCTAACCAAAGAATACTTGCAATTCGGTCAGCAAAAATAGTCACAACATGCAGAATATTAAAGCGTTAAAAACTACCCAACTAAAATACACTGATGAAAATCGACTAAAGGAAAAAGCGGAAGGAGACAAGGGCTCCCACTTGGTTGAGGTTTCTTTCAGGCAGACCTAAAACGCTCGATGCCCCTATAGGGAAAAATCGGTAATATGGAGTGAGTTCTAGCCAGTAGTTTCTTATATATCGATAAGCAACAGGAAGTTGCACTTCTACGCCTACTCTATTGTCTAGCGTCCATGCAGCTCCCGATAGACCTGCGATCTTGAGGTATTGATTGAAAGTAGGGAAACAATCGACTTGCAACCCTAACATCCAATTTGGCCAAGTATAATGCGTTTTGAATCCAGCAACGGCGTAATAAATCGTATAATTGAGGTTGATTGGAGCAATGGTAGAATACCCTGTATGATCATCAAAGAGGAAATCAAATCCCAAGCCTACATAGGGAGTCACCGTCCAATTCTTGAGCGCAGGAATACAATATCCTCCGACAAATTCCGAATACGATTCTTGAAAGCTTGCGTCGTTGACCGAACTCGATAAAGGTCCAATATTATAAAAAGAACGGGCTTGGCCAAAGAAGGAATTGGGCAACTGATAAGAGATTTTGCCTAAGACTCCCCCGGCACTTCCTGAATAGGTAGGAGGGGTAGAAAAAGAGATCCAGGTATAACTACCTCCGATATCAAAAGACCATCCTTGCGGCTTTGGAAGAGTGGGCTGCTGCGATGGTTCTTTATTTTCCGGTTGGGCAGCAAAGAGAGTTCCCAATAAAGAGATAATTGCAAAAGTCTTCGCCCAATAATTCATAATTCCGCCTGATTCAATTTTGAGATCGTTTCATCGAGTTGTATAGAATAGAGTGGCCGCAACCGATTGATATCATAGAGCCCCAATAATGGGATCACGCTCACTGTATTCGAAGTATAGTTGGTGACATAGGCCAACTGCCCGTTGGGTGATATCGCAATCGCATCAGGAGACAATCCCACATTGATGAGCGGCGAGACGACCTGATTCGTTTGAATATCGATGATGTCAATCGTTCCCTGGCTAGCTGTTAAGTCGGTAAAATCAGGGCCCTCATAAACAGTGCTATAGTTAGAGACGTAGGCATAGGAACCGCTGGGGTTAATCGCAATACCGGCAGGTTGTATTCCTAAGTTAATCGTATCCACAATGGTATTGCTGTGCGTACTGACCACACTTACTGTCCTGCCTACGGGAGCAAAATTATTGCTCCCAAAATTCGTTACATACGCGTATTCACCATTTGGTGTGATGGCAATCGCAAATGGCCCAGAAAAACCTGTAATGGCATTGAGTTGAACAGAGTTATCGCTTGTTTTAATGATGCTGATTGTGGCAGTTCCTGGATTTCCATCGACATAACTAGCCACATAAACATGAGTCCCATCTGGCGTTATGGCCAATGCGGCAGGAGCGAGCCCCACAGTAATGGGAGAGCCCACAATGGCATTGGTGTTTAGATCCACTACTCTTATAGTCGTGCCGTTACCACTTCCGACACCGCCAGCGGCTCCATAATTATTGACATAGGCATGATTTCCATCTGGAGTAATGACAAAGCCTGAGGGACCATCGAAGCCTTCTATTGTTCCTATCACTGCGTTCGTGGCTAAATTGATCATAGTCACGGTAGAGCCTCCGCTATTGGTGACATACGCTTTTGTTCCCGCTGCATTGATAGTGACTGTATACGGTTGATTAAAGCTGGTGTCATGAATGGTCTGTTGTAGCGTGTTAGTGGTGAGATTTAACACACTGACGCTATCCCCGTTGGGGAGACCATCATTGTTGTTATTCGCGACGTAGGCGAAGAGATTGTTAGGAGTCACTGCTATCCCCGCTGGCGTGTCTCCGACACCGATTGTGGCAATCACTGTGTTTGGCTCATCTGCAGATAAAAATAGCGACCATAACCAAACAACACCTATGGCACAGATCCTGGCCCTGTCTATCATCCTTGTATTCCCACAGTTTTCCTAAAGAAAGTACTAGATGTTTCGTCGCTTTTGGGGATTATTTTGGCCGCTTTTCGATTCAAAATTGGGGGGCAATATACTGGGTGTCGATATTGCCCCCCAATTTTGAAGTCGAAAATCGGCTCAAAAGAACCGCAAAATCGACTGAAACCTTTTACTGGGATAGGTTCAACAAACCTTTCGTCGATTTTCTGGATCACTCAGAACTTTTCAGATTGAAAAAATGGGGGTGTTTTTAGAGAATCATACACCAAGGTAATTTTGTCGCTAAAGATGGTTCTCCTGTTTCTGCAGCTTGCAATGTGCCTCTGCCTTACTCTTATTTATGCTGAGCCTCCCAAAATCCAACGATTTATCCATGCGCGTCTTGTCATGGATGATGGAATGCAGGAGGGAGAGCTTTGGGTATCTCAGGGGAAAATCATTGCACCCCAAAATACCGCTGATGAGATCATAGATGTGCAAAGAAAGATCGTAGCGCCAGGGTTTATCGACCTGCAGATCAATGGGGCTTTTGGGTGTGATTTTTCGATCAATCCTGAACGCATTCCAGAAGTGGCTAAAAATCTTTTACAGTTTGGCGTTACCTCATTTTTCCCCACTGTCGTTTCTTTAAGCCCTGAGCAATACAGGAAGATTTTACCCAAACTACAACCCTCTACCTTCGATCATAGAAGAGCAGCGAATCTGGGGATTCATTTGGAAGGGCCCTGCTTTGCTCACCAATACTTAGGCGCTCACAATCCTTGCCATAAACCGTTAGAAATAGATGGTCTGCAAAATATCTACGGGGATTTGCAAGGGGTCAAACTGGTCACATTGGCTCCAGAACTGCCCGGAGCGGAGAGTTTTATCAGAGAGCTGAAGAGCAATGGCATTCTCGTTGCAGCTGGGCATTCTGGAGCCACATATGCTGAAATGAAAATGGCCATAGGGTGGGGAGTAGGGTTTACTACGCATCTTTTCAATGCGATGAAATCCTACCACCATCGAGAAGCTGGGATCATTGGCGCTGTGCTGCTCAATCCACAGATTCCCTATTCGATCATTCTGGATGGGATCCACATATCGGCAGAAACAGCTCTTCTCTGCTGGAAATGTAATCCAGAGGGTTTAATCCTTGTGAGCGATGCAACACAAGTTCTTGGATTACCTGATGGGGATTATTGGCTGGGTTCCATGGAGATTGAAAGCATCGGAGATCGGGTGTGTTTGAAAGGGACTCGAACAATTGCTGGCAGTAAGCTGCATCTGGATCAGGCTGTAAGGTCTTTACATCAAATCACGAATTGCTCTGTTGTTCAAGCGTTACAAGCAGCTAGTTTGAAGCCTGCACAACTTGCGGGTCTATATCCTATCAAAGGGACTCTTTCTGTTGGGTCAGATGCCGATTTTCTGTTCCTTTCAGATGCATTGCAAGTAGAGGCAACGTACATTCAAGGAGAATGCGTTTGGAAAAAAGATTAGACCGGATTGCCGCTTAAATCGGGCGGTGATAGGAGAGCCGTCAAACCTTGGAAAAGGCTTTGTGGTAGCACTGTGATCAGGTTGTTGTCTAGCCAGAGTTTCTGAAGAGCCGTCAAGCCTTGGAAGAGGCCTTGTGGTAGCGCTGTGATCTGGTTGTTCTCCAGCCCGAGTTCCTGAAGAGCCGTCAAGCCTTGGAAGAGGTCTTGTCCGCCCTCCTCCAATTCAGAACTTTTGAATCGCAGAAATCTTCCAGCAGCGGTGAATTTTTTGATTGTGAAAATCGATCGGGATCGTTTTTTTAGAAATATCGACGATGTCACATCCCTCAAAAAGACCCTCATCGAAATCAAAATCGCGAGAATTTGTGCTAAAAAAAATGGTCCCGTCTCGCGATAAAAGAGCTAGAGCCTTGCTGATTAAAAAAGGATAGTCTTTTTGAATATCAAACATCTGATCCATTTTTTTGGAACGGGAGATGGTCGGAGGATCGATCACAATTAAGTCATAGATACTTCGCTCTTGCTCGAGAAACTGAAGACAATCTTCTCGAACAATGAGGTTGTTTGTCAGAGGCAGTCCATTCAACAGGAAGTTCTCCCTGCCCCATTCGGTATAGGTGTTGGAAAGATCCACGCTTTTGGTGAAGAGAGCCTCTGCTGCTGCTGCATGCACGCTGAAGGAACAAGTGTAGGCGAAAAGATTCAAAAGCCGCTTTCCTCTAGCCATTGAAGCGACCAAGCGGCGGGTTTCTCGATGGTCGAGAAAGAGCCCGGTATCAAGATAATCAGTCAGATTGACTTTGAACTGAAGTCCATATTCCAAAACAGAAAAAAATTGCTTCATCTCACCAGTTTTTTCGTACTGCTCAATTTTGTCCCTCTTTATTCTCGTTCGCCAATAGATGGACTCAGGCGGAGTAGAAAAAAGCGATTGGATAGCGTCCATCGCCTCTTTGTACAGATCCTGGCGAGGTTCATCGCTCTCACGAGTGCTGGTGAAAAAGTGGACACAGAAACGTCCATCATAAAAATCGATGGCGAGCGGATACTCCTTGATGTCTCTGTCATAGATGCGAAAACAGTTGGTTTTTGTTCGAGTAGCCCATTTTCTCAAATGGCGATAGTTTTTTCGTATCCGATTTTTTAATGGGGAATTTTTATCTTCATGATCCAAAATCAAAGGGATAAATAACGATTCGCTCATTTTCGGTTCACTTGGTCTTCGCATTTCGTTTTTTTTCTAGCTCTTCCCAGCGAAGATAGAGCTGCTCGATCTGCGTTTCTGCAAGACTGATCGCGGTGCAAATTTCCGAGAGGCGCGCTGCATTTTGGGCGATTTCTGGCTCTTCGAGAAGATGGTTGAGCGAGCGCACTTCTTCTTCGAACTTTGTGATTTTTCGCTCGATTCCATCGAGTTCTTTTTTCTCGTGATACGAAAGCTCTGACTTTGGGCGCTCGGGAGGTGGAGGGGCTTCTTTTTTCTCTTTTGGATGGGGCGATTTTTGGGAAGACGCTTCCCATTGAGCGTAATCGGGGAAAATTTCGGCCTTTTCTGGATCTCCTAATCCCAACACGCAGTTGCAGATGCGATCGAGCATGCATCGATCATGCGTAATCAAAACGAGGGCCCCTGGAAATTCGAGAAGGCTTTCCTCGAGAGTTTCGAGAGTCGGAATATCGAGATCGTTCGTTGGTTCATCGAGAAGCAGAACGTCGGCGGGTTGAAGCATCAGGTGGGCAATGGAAATTCGGGCTCGCTCCCCTCCCGAAAGGCTTCCGATAGGAAGAGGAAGAAGGTCGGGTGAAAAGAGAAAGCGTTTGCACCATCCATTGACATGGATTGGATTGCCTCGAAATAAGACGAAATCTCCCTTCGGCGAAAGAGCTTCTTTGAGAGAGAGATTCAGAGGAAGCAGAGATCGGTGCTGGTCAAAATAGACCACTTGAAGCCCTTCGGCTCGCTTAATTGTGCCGAGATCCGCTTTGATGTCACCGGCAAGCATCCGAAGAAGCGTTGTTTTTCCTGAGCCATTCGGACCCATAAGGCCCATTCGAGTGCCAGGCGACAGTGTGAAATCGAGGTTATGAAAAAGGGCTCTTTCTCCCAGCTGTTTGGTGAGATTTTTCGCAACGAGGAGTTTTCTGGTCTCTCTTTCTGTGGCAGCAAAATCGATCTTTGCTCGTTTCTGCTGGTTTCGAGCTCGGATGTCGGCGTAATCTTGCAAGATCTCTTCTGCTTCATCGATGCGGGATTGCGATTTGGTGGTGCGCGCTTTGACTCCTGCGCGGAGCCACTCTGTTTCGGCTCGTCACATGCTGCAGAAAATACCGGTCGTGACTCACCACCAAATAGGTGGGAGATTCTCGCGCCAAAAACTTTTCAAGCCAAAGAATTCCTTCTAAATCGAGATGGTTGGTTGGCTCGTCGAGAAGGAGAAGATCGGGTGAGATAATCAGCTCAACAGCAAGGCGAAGTCGTTTTTTCCACCCGCCTGAAAGAAGAGCTGCAGAGGGCTCTTTTCCCGTAAAACCTAGCTTGCTAAGCTCGGTCTCAGCGAGTCGCTCGCGCTCATAGAGAGGAATCTCTTGTTTTTGAGCGTCGATTAAAATCTGTTTCGGACTTAAGTCGGGGAAATCGCACGTTTGAGGAACGTATCCCACTACTAAGTCTCGCTTAGGAGAGAGCGTTCCGGAGTCAGGCAACTCGAGTCCTGCCAGAATTTTCAACAAAGTTGATTTTCCACAGCCGTTGAGTCCTATCAGGCCAATTCGGTCGCCCGAAAAAATGCTGAGGGATAAATCTTCAAATAGAAGGCGAGCTCCATAAGATTTAGAAACGGCCTGGCAGCTAAAAAGTAAGCTCATATGGACTGCAATTCTGCCCAATAAGAGACGGTCTCTAAAAAGGCCTGGGAAATTCCAGGCCTTGTGGGTCATTTTGGAGGTGGAGAGACGCAATTACAGGATTTTTACATCCGTAGCTTCCGGCCCTTTGCGCCCCTGGCCTTCTGTATACTCTACACTTTGTCCTTCTCGCATTGACTCAGGATCTCCCTGAATGTTGTTAGCGTGAACAAATAGGTCTTTGCCACCATTGTCAGGTGTAATAAAACCAAAACCTTTCTGTACGTTAAAAAACTTAACTTTACCTTTTGACTTAGCCAAAATCTTCTCCTTAGTTCATTTATTTCTGAAAATTTTCCCCATTGTAACATACAATGGTATTTTCGAAGTAGACTGTAAATTTTAGCACAAGAAAAAGATTATAGGCAAAGCAAATTCGTCTACATCCACGAACCTACTAACAGACCCAGCCGAATAGGCGAAGCGTCCGCACTCCAGAATGAATTTACCCCCCCCCCCTCTTCAAAAAAAATTTGATCTCAATGGCCTAATGGGGCTATACCCTTCTAAGAGACCTTCTCTGAGTTAACGTTTCGTCGAGTTTTTAGGTTATTTTGGCCGCTTTTCGATTCAAAATTGGGGGACAATATACTGGGTGTCGATATAGCCCCCAATTTTGAAGTCGAAAATCGGCCAAAAGAACCAAAAAATCGACAGAAATTTAATTCAGAGAAGGTCTCTAAAGGTACGCATGTTCCGTTATGTTTTTTTAGCAACCGTTCTTTCTCTCAGTGGGTTTGCCGACGATCTTAAAAAAGACGAAGCCTGCCCTGATGGCAAAAAACACTATCGAGCCACCGTCCGCCATATTGAAAGCGGCGGTATCGGCTATGACAATGGGTATACGACCCTCGAAGCATTTCTTGCTCCCGATCCAAGTCAATGGAAAGTCACCCCTTTTTTGGATGCAAGAGGACATCTCTTTGATAACGGAAAATGGGCCGCCAACGCCGGTATTGGACTAAGAATTTTACGAGGAAACTGGGTGTACGGCATAAATACTTACTATGACTATAGAAATCCAGGTCGATTCAACTCGAATCAAATCGGAGTAGGCCTGGAAACCCTCGGTCAGCTTTTTGATTTTCGTATCAACGGCTATTTGCCCATTGGCACAAAAACCAGCGATCCTTATGACTCTGTTTTCAGCGCCTTTTCCAGCCATTACATGCTCGTCTCTCAAAAGATTCAATCTGCGATGAAGGGAGCCAATGCAGAATTTGGCTTTCACTTTGGCCAATCGGAGTTCTTTGATTTCTACGCAGCAGCAGGCCCCTATTACTTCATTGGAAAAGCGGCTCCAGCAACTTGGGGTGGGAAAGCAAGACTCCTTGGCGTATTCAAAGACATTGTAACTCTGGAAATCAGCGACTCTTACGACAGAACATTCCATAATAAATTCCAGGGACAGATTGCTTTAAGCGTTTCCCTTGGTCCGAAGTCAAAAATCAAAGAACAGGGGCACACTTGCAAAGTGGCAAACACGCTCAATGACCGCATGCTCCAACCGGTGGACAGACAAGAGATTGTTGTCATCGACAACACAAAGCAAAATGCCGTCGCGATCAATCCTGCTACTGGACAGCCTTACTTCTTTGTGTTTGTCAATAATACAAGCAGCTCTAACGGCACCTATGAAAGCCCCTACCATAGCCTTGCGCAAGCGCAAAACAACTCCTCCCCGAACGACATCATCTACGTGTTCCCTGGCAATGGGACAACGGCAGGAATGGATTCAGGAATTGCTTTAAAAGCATATCAAAAGCTTTGGGGCTCTGGCATTAGCCATTCGATACAAACTTCTCAAGGAACCATCTCTATCCCTGCGCAAAGCAGCTCCTCCCCCATCATAACAAATACCAATTTCGATACAGATGGCAATGCCATCACCCTGGCGACCCATAACGCCATCAGCGGGATGACCCTTTCTGCTCCCCTCAACGATGCGATTTTCGGAACCAATCCTCAAAGCTTGGAAGTCTCTTCTTGCACTTTCAAAAATACCACTACGTTTCCAATTGAAGCTTCCTTTTCCGGCGACGCCTCGATATCCTTAACGAACAATCAGTTTTTGAATAACGACAACGGAGTCTTTTTGACTCTGAATGGGGCATCGACCATTACTTGTTCGAATAATACATTTGAAGGTCAAACCTCTGTCTCTTCTCCTCCTCTAGAGATAGTCGCAAACAGCAATACCTTTACGATGCTCATCGAAAAGAATCTCTTTCAGAGCAATACGACGGGCAGTATCCGATTTAATCTCACAGACGTTGTCAATGCCGATATCATCGTACTGAATAATACGATGGCAAATAACGATACGGGAGCTGAAGACACCCTAGGATCCAACTTGACAATCATTCCAAACGGAACAACCGCTCATTGCTCGATTACCCTAACCGGCAATACATTCTCCCACAACACATCGAATTCTTTGTATGTGCATACCTCAGGTACATTTACAACTCTTGAAACCACAGCGACTTCAAACACAATGGCTAATAATGGGAAGTCCGCTCTAGCTTTTGGAAGCGGATGTACCAATTTTACGTTGAATGCCACAAACAATACGCTAACAAATCTCAATGATAACGGAATTGCCGTTGTCGGTGGAACTCCTTTCCAGACTGCGAATATAACAATAAATAAGAATACCATCACAAATATTGGCAACAGTCAAAGTGCGATTGCCATTGCTCAGGGAAGCTCATCTCTTAATTTTACCATGGAAAATAACACCATTGATCAATGCACTGGATCTGGGGTCTTTTGTTTTGCCAGCGAATTTACCAATATGACCGCGAATATCACAGGCAACGGGATTAGCAATTGTCAAAACGGAGGAAGCAATGCAGCCTCAGGAATTAGTTTGGATACCTATGTTACTCTCACCTCTACCATAGCAAATAACAGTCTCTCAGCCAACGTCAGCCCGGGCGTTGCCGTCGGCTTCTTTACCACTGGGAATCCCACGGTTTGCTTAACCCTCACCGGCAATAGTAGCAATACAGATCCAGGTTATCTTCTCAACAATCCAGGAATGGGAGCCTTTAATGTAAGTCCCTGCAATGTAGTCGATGTCAACACAGGAACAATCAGCCTCGTAGGCGGCGTCACTTATATCCAATCTTGTCCAGAAGGCGCAGTGTGCCCTTAAACTGCTAACACCCTCTTAATTCGGTTGAAAGATTTTTGTAAAGCTAACCGCTTACGATATTGAATGCATTTCCATTGAGAATCGTTTTGCATCTCTTTTTTCAGACGAGAGAAGTCAATCTTTTCAAGAGATGCCTGTTTTTGGAGCACCAGATAGAGATAGAAATAATTATCTTCAAGCAATAGGTTTTTAAGAGCAAATTCTTGAGCCTGTTTCGAGATCTTCAAAGCATCTTCATCATGAGATTTGGCCCATTCTATTTTCTCCAATAAATCGCTCACATCATTCTGGATAGGTATGTAATGGACATAAGGCTTAAGCGCCGCATAGAACCACTGGATCTGATCGGATTCTTGTTTGAAACAAACGGAGTTTGAAAGAAGCCTCCATTGGTAACCGGGATAAGTGCACATATGGCCATCTAAAACAGGAAGATATTTGCATAAAAGGTGAGCTTTTTTGCCCAGTTCTTCCTTAATTACCCCCTCCTTTTGCAGGTTGTCTTGCTGCGCTTTATCTACCCAATTGAATCCAGCGTCGACTAACAAAGGGAATGTTACTGATTTTTTGCATAGATTAAATCTCGGGCAAGATGCGAGGTGAGAAACAAATTGTTCATTTGGGACGCCGGTATCCGTTAACCCACCTCTCCAGATAGCGACTTCCCTTTTTTGGTTCCAATCGATTTCGTTATTTAATGCCAGTATTTCTTGAGTAATATGCTCCCATTCTTCATTCAAAGAAAACTGATCTGGAATTAAGACAATGTATTTCGTCAGAGGTTCTTTAATCTTGGCTTGAGCGAAGACAGGGGCTTGATCATGAAAATCTTCGAGCATGAAAAACCCAGCAGGCATATAAGGCTCGGGCATGCCATCCATTGGACAAAGAATAAAATCAACGTCTGGAACTTTGGCGTAAATAAGCAAGGTTTTAAACGCTTTTTCGAAAGAAGAATCGGTGTCGGAAAAGGGGGCCCCATGCGGGACAAACTTATATAATTCATTGTCTAAAATCCGATAATGGTAAAAAGGGGTCTTTTGGCTTACATTTTGGCAGATGTGCTGGTATGTTTTATTCAGCATCAATGCATCGATTTTTTTCTCTTCAAAATCTTGAAAATCACGATTGATTTGTTCCACCATCCAGGGCTTGGCGGGAGCATTGAGTCTGGCTTGGAATTTTTCCTTTGGGAAGGTTGTCCGGAATGACTCTTTAGCACGGACAATTGGCAAAGATTTATTGATAACGGGAATGGTCAGCGCACATAAGGTAATACACAAAACGATTAGGGATGGTTTTTTCCATTTTTTAACATTCATTTAACGCATCCTGTTAAGAGAGCCTTGCACAACACCATTTGAAAAAACAGCTAAAGTTTGAAGGCTTGTATACTGATCGTGATTCAAAAATCGGTTCTGCCGGCGTCGGACAGCCACCTCTTTTGAGCCCGTCTGCATCGCTCAACTTATTGAAGTTGAGCTGTTTCGACGCCGCTTCGCCTGGCTCAAAATCGGGGCGCCTCCTTGGCATCTCCCGATTTTTGAATCACTCTCAGTATAATAGCATGA
>JACQAR010000069.1 GCA_016194825.1 Chlamydiia bacterium | reverse complement strand
TAAGCCTTTACTTTTTCATGGCGGTGCTGGACAATCTCTTGCATGGAAGTCGAGTTGCTGTCGTTGCAGGGCGTAAAGAAGATCAGACCCCGCATTTTCCAAGATGAGCGCGGGTTTTTCTTTGAAAGCTACCGACAGCCGCTCTATGCAGATCATGATATCCAGGTGCTCTTCGTCCAAGACAATGTCTCCTTTTCGCAAAAACACACCGTACGCGGCCTGCATTTCCAAAAAAAACCAGGCCAGCACAAGCTCATCAGCTGTCTGATGGGACAGATCTGGGATGTCTTTGTCGACATCCGAAAAGATTCTCCTACATTTGGACAGTGGCAAGCAGCGATCCTCGACGAGATCCATCGCGAACAGCTCTTCATCCCAATCGGCTTTGCCCATGGTTTTTGCGTCTTGAGCGAGACAGCTCTGATCCAATACAAAGTGAGCGCGATCTACGATCCGGAAAATGAAGCCGCCATCCGCTGGGATGACCCCCAAATCGGTATCGCGTGGCCCACTCAAACACCTCTTCTTTCGCTTAGAGACCAAAATGCCCCGCTTTTGAAGGATATAATGCTATGAAACAGTGGATCACAGGAAAAAATGGCCTGGTTGGTGCAGAACTTGCTCCGAAAGCTGCTTTTGCTACCGGGCGTGAAGTGGATATCTCCGATTTTGCTGCGGTCAAGCAGTGGAGCGAGCGCCATCCCGACATCACGCACATCATTAACTGCGCCGCCTATTCTCTGGTCGATGATGCAGAAAAGCAACGTGAGGAAGCTTTTCAGGCGAACGTCATAGGACCAGAAAATTTGGCACGCCTTGGTTGCAAATTGGTCCATATTTCTTCCGATTATGTGTTTGATGGGAAAAAGGGGTTCCCTCTCAAAGAAACAGACCTCCCCTCCCCTCTCAACCACTACGGTTTCACCAAACTCGAAGGAGAAAAAAGAGTATTGGCGCAATTGCCTACAGCCTGCGTGTTGCGTACTTCTTGGATTTTTGGTGCTGGGGGAAAAAACTTTGTCGCAAAACTCTTCCGAATGCTCCAGACACAAGAAGAGATTCGTCTTTCAGATGATCAGTGGGGACGCCCTACATACGTCAAAGATTTAGCTCAAGCCACTGCGCTGTTACAGGACAAATCTGGGGTATTTCATTTTGCCAACGCGGGAGAGACAACGAAATATCTTTTCGGCTGCACCATGCGGGATATCGCGGTAGAACTGGGATTTGAGATTCGCTGCAAAAACATCCTACCCGTACCGAGCAGTTTTTTTTCATCGCCCTGCAAGCGGCCCACATACTCGGCATTTGATACGACGAAAGCAGAAAAGTGGTTGCCCATTCGGCCATGGCAAGAGGCTTTACGGGAGTTTTTGTGCGCACTTTGCATCGCATCTTAGTCACAGGTGGCGCAGGTTTCATCGGCTCGGCATTCATCCGCTATCTATTGCGACAAAGTGATTTCACAGGTCACATCGTCAACTATGATCTGTTGACCTATGCCGCAAATCAAGAGATGACGAGCTTAAAACACCCTCGCTACCATTTTATCCAAGGGGACATCTGCAATCAGAGATTCATAGAACAGCTGCTGTTAGAACACGAAATCGACACAATCGTGCACTTTGCCGCAGAAAGCCATGTCGATCGGAGCATTCAATCTGCCGCTCCTTTCATCGAGACGAATGTCAAAGGGACGCTGCATCTGCTCGAGGCTGTGAAGAAATTACCTCATATCCACTTCCATCATGTGTCGACGGATGAGGTATACGGCACGTTGGGCGAGAGCGGATGTTTCAATGAGCACTCGCCTTATCGACCCAACTCGCCTTATGCCGCGTCCAAGGCGGCGTCAGACCATGTGGTTCGCGCCTTTACAGTGACGTACCGCCTGTCGACGACTCTATCACACTGCAGCAACAACTACGGACCTGGGCAATTCCCAGAAAAATTCATTCCCCTGATGATCCATCACTGTTTAGAGGGAAAGCCTCTACCGGTCTATGGCCAGGGAGCGCAGGTGCGTGATTGGCTCTATGTCGATGATCATGCGGCAGCGATCTGGACCATTTTGCAAAAGGGCAAATCAGGAGAGGTCTATGACATTGGAGCAGGCGCTGAATGGACGAATCTGAATTTACTGCATTTGCTGATCGATCTGCTTGCGGAACATACCCGCGCCGATCCAGAGCGCTACCGCGCGCAAATCCGTTTTGTCCAAGACCGACCAGGCCACGACTTTCGCTATGCGCTCGATGCCAGCAAGATCCAGCGAGAACTCGGCTGGAAATCTGAGACTCCCTTGCCCACTGGGCTCAAGAAGACGATCCGGTCGTACTGTCGGGCAAGAGTTTAGCGGCTTTTCTTAACTAACTGAAAATCAATACAAATCGCTCACACCAACCATTCTAATCTCGCAGAATCTGTATTTTTTGGGCAGATTCTGCGAAGTTGCGCTTAAAGTCGCAGAATCTTGCTTTTTAAATGAGATTCTGCGAGATTAAGAGGAAAGGATGAAACAATGAGCCCGATTTTTGCCAGAGTAAAAGAGCTCCAGACTCTACAAAGAATCTACCTGTCAGGAAAACCGGAGTTTTTAGCCGTTTACGGCAGAAGAAGAGTTGGGAAAACATATCTCATTAGAGAATTTTTTAAAAATAAAGGTTTATATTTCGCTTTGACGGGAGTCAAACATGCAAGAACGGAAAAGCAACTCAAGAACTTTGTCGCAGAATTCGCTCGCGTATTCAAGATCCCTCCAAATCCCCTTCCGAAAAACTGGTTT
>JACQAR010000068.1 GCA_016194825.1 Chlamydiia bacterium | reverse complement strand
TCAGTGGGCTTCGATTGGGGGCGTATTTTGGCTCTCTTTTTGGGTGATGTTTGTCAACTTGCTAGCCTATCGTATTGTGCAGGCAAAAAACAAAATCCGGGCCAGTGCGATTTGGTGCGGTTGTGCCTTATTGCCCTATTTTTTTGGTTGGGTACACCCCTTTTTCATCCAGCGATGGATGGAAGAGTGGCGAGAGATTCGCGTCGCGCTGATTCAAACAGCCATGTTACCCGAACAGAGAAACTACACACGCCTTTATCCTCTTGAATTCATTCACCCTATTGACCAGTGGAATCGGGTGCTCGACTTACTCAAAGCGAGCGAAGCATACGATCTCATCGTCTTGCCTGAATCGGCCTTTCCCTATGGAGCAGGCGTTCCTCTGATGGCATATGAGCCTGCTCGATTGACGTGGCTCCACCATTATGGAGACGAATCGGAAAGAGCTCTTCCGCCTTTTGAGCCTCCTTATGTTTTTCTATCACAAGTGGAAGGGAAAGAGCGGCGGAAAGTGAGCAATGCGTTTTTTGCTCAGGCTCTTGCCAATCAATTTCGGACCGATGTCATCATCGGACTCGATGATCAAGACGCAGCCGGCAAATACAACGCCGCTTTCCATTTTCGACCCGGTGCTAGAGCCGATCGGTATGAAAAGAGAATTCTAGTTCCTGTAGCCGAATATCTTCCTCTCAAAGGGGTCAATTTTCTCGCGGCCTTTTATGCCAAAAATTATCACATCTTCGATTCTTGCACGCCTGGCCGTGAAGCCAAGGTGTTTGGTGCGCGCATTCCGATTGCCCCCTCCATCTGTTATGAAGAGACGTATAGTTCGCTGATCCGAGAGCAGCGCGTAAAAGGAGCTAAGCTATTGGTCAATGTCTCGAACGATGTTTGGTATCCAGACAGTAATCTGCCTGAACAGCATTTTTACCACGGACGTATTCGAGCTGCCGAAAATGGCGTATTTTTGGTGCGCGCTTGCAATACTGGAGTGACGGCTGTGGTCGATTGCTTCGGAAAGTCGCTAGCGATGTTGGCCGTCTCTGACCATCAGCCAGGAGTGCTCGATTACAAATTCCCGCTGCGCGCATATCCGACGCTATATATGTTGTGGGGAGATACAGCAATTCTAGCATTGAGTGTATTTTTTTTAATCGCCTATTTCGGGAAGAAACTATTGCTCCGAAATAGGAAGCTGAGCTAACTTTTTTGCAACTGTGACACAAGGGAAAGGTACACGTTGTCCGGATCCGATTCCGCCGATACGCAAAAGACTCTAGGTAAAGAAGTTTCGATGATCGGCATCGGGTTATTTACCGGAGAAGAGGTCTCTATTAAGCTTTGCCCCGCTCCTCCTAATACGGGCATTGTCTTTCAGCGGATTGACTTACAAGACAAACCTCTCATTCCCGCCCTTTTATCCCACGTCAGAGCATCACCTCGCAATACGAGATTGTGTGCAGGCAATGCGTGCGTCTTTATGGTAGAACATCTCTTATCTGCGCTGTCGGCTTATGGAGTCGACAATGTGCGGATTGAAGTAAAAGGATCAGAAATCCCAGCAGGGGATGGAAGTGCCGCTCCTTTTTTGGAGCTCATTGAAAAAAGCGGGCTCAAAAACCAAAATGCGAAGCGACGCTACCTGCGCATTGAGCAGCCCATTCATTGGTCGGAAGGAGAGGTGCATCTGATCGCCTTGCCGGCAGACGAATCGCGCTATAGCTACACCCTACATTATCCTCACTCCGCTCTCTTGAATTCGCAGTATTTCTCATTTGCTCTGGAGCCGCAGCTCTACAAGAAGGAGATCGCGTGCTGTCGCACCTTTTCTTTGTATGAAGAGATCCTCCCTTTCATTGAAAAAGGAATCATCAAAGGAGGGGGATTAGGGAATGCAGTAGTGATTCAAGGAGATCGGATTTTGAATCCCGAAGGAGTCCGATTCCAAGATGAAATGGTGAGACATAAAATCCTCGATCTCATTGGCGATCTCGCTCTTTTAGGCAGGCCGCTCATGGCGCATGTGATCGCCATTCGGTCGGGACATTCGAGCAATATCGCGTTTGCGAAAACCCTATTGGGAAATAAGGATTAAAAGGATATGGGGCCCACTGTTTTGAGTGCAAAACAAATCGAAAAAATCTTGCCTCACAGGTACCCCTTTTTACTCGTTGACCGTGTGATTGCATTGAATTTGGAAGAAAGCGAAATCATCGCCATCAAGAATGTCACTGTCAATGAACCCTTTTTCCAAGGACATTTCCCCGGGGCGCCCATCATGCCAGGTGTATTGTTGCTCGAAGCCTTAGCACAAGCCGGGGGCATTTTAGTGCACCAGAAAGGATATCAGAAAAAAATTGCCGTTTTACTCAATGTCTCGAATGCAAAATTTCGCAAGCCGGTTATTCCGGGAGATGTTCTGCATCTACATGCGAAAGGCGTTCACATCAGCAGAAATGGCGGGAAAATTGAGGCAAAAGCCCTGATTGGCGGCGAGCAGCTAGCCGTAGAAGCAATGCTCAGTTTTGCCCTCATAGATAAAGATCAGTTGTAACGCCAAAGGGATTGGAATTTTGCATGTCAAAGAACATTCACCCACTTGCCATCGTAGAACCGGGAGCCAAAATTGGCAGCAATGTCACAATCGAAGCCTTTGCGATTGTCAAATCGACAGTAACTCTCGAAGATCATGTGGTCATCAAATCGCACGCGTACATCGATGGGAATACGACAATCGGAGAAGGGACTGTGGTGTGGCCCGGCGCGAGCATTGGAGCCAAAACCCAGGATCTCAAATACAAAGGGGAAAAGACCTACGTTCGGATCGGAAAACGGTGTGAAATCCGGGAATTTGTCACGATCAACTCTTCTACCGAAGAAAATAGCTCGACCTCTATCGGCGATGAATGTCTCATCATGGCCTATTGTCATGTTGCACATAATTGTGAGCTCGGCAATCGCGTCGTGATGTCCAATGGAGCGATGCTCGCAGGGCACGTCATCATCGAAGATTACGCCCGCATTGGCGGGATGACTCCTGTGCACCAATTTTCACGGATTGGCTGTTATGCAATGGTTGGTGGCTTTAGCCGTATTCCGCGTGATGTGCCTCCCTACACAGTAGGCGGTGGCTTTCCCTACAAATTCGGCGGGATCAACATCATCGGGCTCAAGCGGAATAAATTTCCTTTAGAAACCCGCATTGCCCTCAGTAAAGCCTTTAAAATCACCTACCGCTCTGGGCTGCATCTCAAAGAGGCAATTGCGCAGATTGAAAGTGAAATCCCGCAACATCGAGAAGTGAAGCACTGGATCGATTTTTGCAAGAATTCTAAACGGGGGTTGATTGGTCTCGAAGGCATCACCAAAGGCGCCCCTCTCGCGGATAAAGAAGAAGAGCAGTATTTCGAAGAGTGAAACCAAACATTGTATTCTTCGGCACGCCTCAGTTTGCGGCCGAAATCCTCCAGTATTTATTGGAACATTCTGTCTCAGTTGTTGCTGTGGTGACCCAACCCGATCGTCCCAAAGGGCGCTCGCTAGAAATCGCCCCCTCCGCTGTCAAGCAAGTAGCGCTTAGCCAGATCGCATCCACGCCCATTTTCCAACCGGAAAAAGCCTCTGACCCCCAATTTCTCGAAGAACTGGCAGCCCTAGGCGCAGACCTTTTTGTTGTCGTTGTATTTGGCCAGATCCTTTCCCAAAAACTCCTCGATATTCCACCTCTTGGCTCCATCAATGTCCATCCGAGTTTACTCCCCAAATACCGAGGGGCGGCCCCGATCCATCATGCTCTCCTCAATGGCGATCGCATCACCGGCGTTTCGATCCAGAAAATCGTCAAACAGCTCGATGCAGGCGATGTCCTAGAGCAAGTACCATTTGAAATTCCGCCCGAGATGAATTTAGGGGAGCTAGAAAGAGCTCTGTGCGCAGTGTCCAAGCCTCTTTTGCTCTCGGTGATTCAACGCTTTGCCAATGACGCTGTGTCAGGCACTCCGCAAGATCCAGCGCAAGTCACCTTTGCTCCCAAGTTTGAATCTGAGCAAGGACTCATCAACTGGCATCTGTCCGCTGCCCAATTGCACAACCACATCCGCGCCTTCGCCCCCCGTCCTGGAGCCTGGTGTTGGCTCCCAGGGTCCAAGAGATTAAAAATTTTGCGCACTAGCATCGCCAGTGGTCGGGGTCCTATAGGAGACATCACCCCGCAAGGGCTCGTCTATTGTGGAGAAGGGGCACTGCAACTGCTTGAAGTACAGCCAGAAGGGAAGAAAGCCATGCCGGTCAGCGACTGGCTGCGCGGAGCCAAGGTAAAAAATTTACTACATAGTACTTCTTAAAAAATTTCTCGCTTTACTTTCACTACCCCTTAACATATACTCTCTATTTCTTAAAAAGAGGTGATGTTATGGCGGGTCAGATGGCAGTTACAGATAAATCTTATACAATGGGCGGCTTCGTTTATCAGGGCAAGGCGAATCCAAGCGCAGATGAAGCAACGCTCGATCAAGTAGCTGATTTAGCAGGAAAAGCGGGGAATGTTGTCCGCTATCTGAAGACTGCGCAACAAGTGACTGATGTAGCGAGAGCAGTCTGTGCTGATACAGGTTGTGGCCCAACACCTACCTTGGATGTTTTATCTGGTCAGTTGCGCGCGGGCTGGCAGGGTATGGGATTTGTTCGGGCGCCTATTACAGTGTATGAAGCTGTTAAGGCTGCTCAAGATTTGAGCAAGCCGATTGCTCACCCAGACGGAGGCAAGGAGCAAGAACCTTCTCGCGAGCAAACTATCCGACGCGCACTTGATCTGACTGGCAAGTCTGCAGAAGCTGGGGCTATGTGTAGCTATGTAGCTAGTATGGTAGCCAGTACGAATCCGCAAGCCGCGCCATATGCCGCGACCTTTAAAAATGTCGGCGACGGTCTGATGCTGGGTAAAGATGCGCTTGATCTTGGGACAGCGATTCAAGATGCGAAGCGAGCCAGCAATGCGGAGCAGTGGGCTGTTAAGGGACAAGCTGATCCGAATATGATCCGAGCCTTTGCGCAGACTAAAACAGAGAGCCATTTGCGCATTGCTAAGGCTACTTTTAGCGTCATCGGAGGCGTGTTAACCGCTGGTGTGATGCTCGGCGCGCTGAAAGTCGCGGTCATTGTATCGGCCCTCATCAGTCTGATCTCCTCCATCTTTGCCATCGTGCATTCACTCTATGTGCAAAAGATGAAAGAAAAGCCGATCGCTATGCTCAGCGCATATAACCTGTCGAAGGCGCCTATTGCTATCACGCCTTCTAATATCACCGCTCGACCACAAGCAGCTGTAGGAGCATAGAGGCATTATATGGCAACAGCAGTACTTTCTCCGATCGTTCTTGGCTCATTCTCTTATAAGCGAGAATCCAATCCTGATGCAGGATCTGGCCCAATCGGTCGTGCAGCTAGCGTTGGCAGTACAGCGCTAGGGACTTACTATGCGCTCTCCGCCATGAAAGAATTCAATGAGGTCTTGGGCGGCTCTCAAGCAATTGGCAGTATGGCTGGCACGAGTGCGCAGGTCATGCAACTGCCTCGAGCGATCGAGGCATCAAGAGATGCTTTTCGTGGGTGGCAAAATCTGCGTGTAGATAATCCCAATGCGGAGCAGCTCCACCGACGTGTTTTGGCCGCGACCAAGGACACAGCGGATGCTGTATCGAACTACACAGGCAACGCTGCCTTTATTGCAAAGCATGTCCTCAATGCTCCTGGACCTGCACAAACCTTCACAAACGTCAGCACCTGTTTTAGTCTAGTCGATGATACGATCGGTGGTCGGATTCATGGAGAAAACATGATCCGTGCGGGCCACCTGGCGCAAGAAGCGCGCAACCAGCAAGCTCCCGCAGATACCGTCAATGCCTTTGTTTATACGCAGCGCTATTCGTTGATTTCACTCTGCAAGGCAGTAGTCAGCGTGGCTCTAGGGATCATTGCCGTATGGGGCATGTTATTTAAGGCAACAATGGTCTCTGCCTTGGCGCTGAGCTGTCTGGCGCCAGCGCTAGGTCTGTGGGCGCTCTTGTACCGTGCATCGATGCCATCTAAGCCCATCGATATGCACAATTACACCGAAGTAAAGCCCAAAACAGCGTAGCATGCCAGCAGGGCTGCGTGCATCAGAATGGTCGTTAGTGGGGACATTTATCCTGATTCTAGCGACCTTTACTCTCATTGCTAAAATCAAATCTCACCAAGCCCAGTACTATTTGGCCTCTTATCAGCCGAAGGTGCAAAAAATTTTAGTCACATTCCACGGTGCGGTGGCCAAGCCTGGACGCTACACGATCAAAAAAGGAGTGCCTTTGTGCGAGGCATTGAAGAAAGCCAAGCCCCATCGGTATGCGAATCTGCGCAATCTCGACCTACAAGCCCCCATTGTACAGCCTCTGGATTTGCATCTCGAGCCATTGAGCGAGCTCATTGTCCACGTCCGTATCAACGAAGGGCAGGTTCGCGACATCGTGATGCCGCTTCGGAGCCGCGTCTCAGATCTCAAAACAAAAATTGATGAGCCCTATGACCCCGCAGCACTCAAATCGCGCCGTTTTTTACGCGACGGCGAGCAGCTGTGTGTTTTTTCAGCGAATAAGTGATGTAGAAAAATATAGACAGTCGGGGTTGCACCCCCGCTGGCCCCCTTGCGCCTCATCTCGCTTTGCTAAATCGTGTGCTCGTCGGAGGGGCGTGCGCAGCACAGCCCCCCATCGCCCCGAGGCGGTGCTCTCCTGCGCTACGATTTTGCTTTGCGATCTGAGT